>NZ_RQVH01000005.1:0-110502 GCF_003992185.1 Veillonella sp. CNR 79/14
ATGTTATATCCATTACCACATCAACCGCACTATCGACAGAAACATTAGATCCTGTTTTACCACCCATATAATAAGTAAAACCATTAATATTTACTTTACTACCAATATATAGTCCTCGATATAGTATTTGGATATCTACCACTGACGTAGGTTTTTTACAAGTAGATAAATACACCTCTTCTATTGCCTTATGAATATCTTTTTTACCCGCTACATAAAGTGGTAGAGAGAATAATTCAATTCGTTCTTTGTCCGAAGTATCTCTAATATTCAAAATGATATATTCAGAAATGGTAATCGATGTTCTTCCACCATATTTTTCCACATCTCTTACACGTTCATCAGATGATTTCAATGGCAGATATACACCACGTTTAGCGATTCCTTTTTTGTATATAGTTTCATCAGATAGACCACCTTTTTGAGGTACCGCCCGTTGTGTAACACGTACATCATTACTTTTCATCATCTTTTTCACTATTTCCATATGAATATTAGGATCCCAGATCACCTTCTTAGCTTCTTCTGTTAATTTAATTTCATATTCAAACATTTTTGTTAAATTATAGGTACGATGTGTCCCTTTTTGTTTGGCAAAGGATAAAAAGTTTTTCGTAAACTTTTCATGATACACATTGCCTACTACGATATTTAGGTACGCATCTTTTGCATGATGATGATGATTAATAGAGCGCACTTTTACAAAGCCATAATCACGTCTAAAATCAGATACATTTTCTGCTTTAGAAAATACTACTTCTGTCTCTGGATACAGTTGATGTAATAAAGTAGTAACCCCCTTAACAGACTGATTCGTAGATACCATCTGACGATTGATAAACTGATTGAGTTCCTCATCGGTTAAGTCTGTTGTACGAACTAAACGATCATATTTCTTTTCAGAAATAAATCCCCTATCCCATAATAATTTCCAAAATCCTTTTTGCTTAGATTGAATAGCCGATAAAATTGGAAACCGGTCTGTTTTCTCTGCATTTAATTGTTTTTCCACTAACACAATATTATGCCAACTGTCATCCTTTGTTAAGCTACGCGGATATATATGGTCGATATCATACGTATCTGTAAACAATTCATGAATATCGATTCTACGGCCAGAATACATACAACGCCCCATTTGTGTAAAGTATAAGTATAGCTTTTTACTATTCAGAGCAGAATCTTCTTTAGATTCCAATTCTTGTTGCAAAACATGTACATCTTCATCTTTAATTTGTTCATATAACTCTTCCAACAGTGCTTTTCTAGACTGAGTCCGTTTTTTATCCGCTTTATTTGTGCGAGCTACTTCTACAAATATTTTCTTTGGTAGTTCTTTACGTATAGATACGATCTCATCAAGGATGCGCAATGTTTGCCATACGCTACGTTTTACCATCGGCGATAAGGATAAATCTTCTAACATTTCAAATGCTGTCTTTTCTTTCTCCCCCAATACGTTTGTCACATATTCTTGGACCACATCAATGAAAGAATAAGAAGAGCTCAATAGTTGCATCAAATTTTCCTGCCCCTCACGCATATGCTCAATGATAGTACCTGCTTCTGCATCGTCATCATTCTTTTTCATACCCCAAATATCGGACAAGAATTTTTTAGACAATCTACCCCAACCTGTATAGGTAAGTTTCCCTAATTTTTTAATTTGTTCTGTAGTAAGACGATCTCCATAATAGTTTTTCAACACTTGTCGCAACATATCTTTACTTTCACCAAAGATAGTGATATATCGAATGATATCTTCTGCCATGGCATGGTCAAAATATTCCCCTAGGATACGAGTCATGTCTCTGTGGGATGTTAACTTCGTAGCAATCTGTTGGTCCATGCCTGTGATGATAGGCGGTTGTGACACATAGTTATTATCTACTAAATATTTTGCCACCACTTTTTTCGTAGCTGTTTTACTATCTTGCAAGGATATAAAATGGTCTCGGATAAATGCTTGTTTCACATCTGCAGGTAATGGTTTATCGTTGACACGAATATTGTTCAATTCATTCAGCAACGAAAACTCCGCATAGAGCAAGGAATATTTAGGTAACACATCTTGGTCGATTAAATAGGTACATTTGTTAGTTAAATTTTCAATAAATTTAACTGCTGATGCTTGGACATCAATTTTTTGGTCAAAGTTCCATGGTAACACTTGTCCTGCTTCTTTACGGACAACCCAAGCAAAACCACCATTTTCAATGGAGTGTGTTGGATTCAATGGCCCTACATAATACGGGATTTTAAATTCTAAGATAGATATAATTTTATCCGCTACGGTCAATCCATTTTCCACTTCATTTAAAAATGGGAAGTTTAGCTTTGCTTTTTCTAGAATGCGTACTAATTCTTCTTTATGCAGTTGATAAGGTACTACCCCATTTTTACTAATTCGTTGAAGTGGTAAAAATGTTCCTTCTTCTAGTTTCTGCACTATACGCCTTGTATTTTCTGTTTCTGGTAATACGGAGACTACTTTTCTAACATACTTATAAAACGCTTCTTGTGTTGTAGAGGTATTACCATTCACACCTTGTTTAATATATTTAACGTAATTTGTACCTTTATCTATATCTACAACAAACATGTCATCATATAATTTTTTGTCCTCTTTCAGTACAGATTTTAAAAGCCCTAGATCTTCTTTATGTTGATTATAGGATTCTATTTTTGCCTCTGACAAAGATTGTCCAGGCTTTATAATAGAGCTAATCACAATGATATCGTGTAAAATCTTACATTGATCAACAATTACAAATCGGTCTCCCCAGGCATCTTCATAAGCATCCCGTACATCCTCATAGATACCTTCATGTAAATTAATAGTCTTAAATTCTTTTTCTTCTGGAAGTACTACTTCTACATCCTCATCTGTAAATAGATTGACCAAATTAGCTTTCAAGCCCACGATGAGATAAGCCCAAGCTTTTAACCTGTTTTTTTCTACACTGGATAATTTTTTTCCTTGTGCAATCAACGGCTCTATCTGCTTTACCTTTTCACTTCGTGCAATACCTCTATCTAGCACTAAATTGGCTATAGACTGGAGCACACTTTCATCCTCCACATAGCTTCCAAAACCTAGTTCTTCTAAAGTAGATCTAAGAACTGAATAAATCTCTCCATCTACAGAAAATTCTTTTTTCCCATACAAAAAGTTTCCCCGATATTTTAAGATATGATGAATCGCCAAAAATAACAAACGAATATCTTTCGTGCCTTCTGTCATCAAATGATGGCGCAAATGATAGATAGTAGGAAATTCCTTGTAGTAATCAATATCTGTGTAATCTTTGTCCATGAACAGTGTATATTTCACTGGATTTGTTTTATCTTCTACATGATATTTCGATTCATGAAGTCGAAGAAAAAAAGTATCATCCGCAGCATTGATAGCCTTAGCAAATAATTCTTCTAATAGTAACAAGCGAAATTTACGACGTTGCAGACGACGACGAGCAGACCGCTTCATACGTGTATCAACAGCTGTTTGTGCCTCTGCAAACAGTCTAGATCCCCACATTTTATGAGATTTAAATTTCAACAACTCATATTGCTCATTTGTAGCTGCCCAGCCTACTGAATTCGTCCCAATATCTAACCCTATATAGTAATTCCCCTTCTTTAGACCTTTGTGTTTACAAATTGAATCCTTATGATTGTCAAAATTACTCATCGTTCTTCTCCTTTTGATCAACTACCATGAAATAATCCCTTATAATAATTCAAGATGAATATCACCATTTGTTATTTAATTGTATTATACTACTAAAAAATCCTTGACTCCATATCTTTTTCTGTATACAATAAAGGTGTCTCAAGGAGTTGAGACATTTACAGAATCACACTACAAGTTCAAATACGAATTTATTTTCATCGCCCTTGGGGCACCCGCTGTGGGTACTTAACTCAATTCATTAAGAATTGAGTTTTTTATTATCCTTCTTTTAAAGCACGATACCATACATAGATTATATTACGTTATACTAACGACTAAACAAAGTATCATAAGACCGAAAAAAGGAACGTTGATCAAACAGTATCAACGTTCCTTTTTATATATTTACTCGTATATTAAGATCATAGATTGTCCTAGTAAATACCTCACTGTCTCAAACAGTGAGATACGCCAATCCTACAAATAGAAGGAGGCATCATTTTATATTACCGCTGTTTAGCCCACCGTTGGTATCCTTTCCACAACAGGAAATAGATAACCGTAGCAACGAGCACCACTACTGCCAATCGTCCTAGATTATCTTGTAACAGCACCGTATCGTGACCCACAACCACTTCTAGCGCGGTAGATGGAAACTTACCAATCAAGTTCGCAATGATGTAATCCCGTAAGGAGATTTGACTAATGGCTCCTAAGGCTGTGATGATTCCACTTGGAAAATATGGAATAGATCTAGCAAAGAGCATCATAACTAAACCATTTTTACCACTAAAGTCATCTACTTTCAGTAAAAACTCGCTCTTTTCAATGACCTTATGTGCCGTATCTCGCAAAATGTAGCGCATAATCATAAAACTAAGCACCACACCTACAGTCTCTGCTAACCAAGAAATAATAATCCCCGGCACCACACCAAATAACAAGCCATTGGCTGTAGAAAAGAAGATGGATGGTAAAAATCCCAATGCATTGATGAGCACATCCAGAGCAAAGCTTATCACCATGGCCCATGGCCCATAGGATTGTAATACCTCTGCCATGCGTTGTACATCACCAGAAAGGATTAATTCCCACATATCATCATAGAAACCTGGAACAAGGACGTACACTAGAAGACCCAGTGCTACTAATCCGCTTAACAACCCTAGTTGTATATACCGTTCCTTTTTCTTATCATTCATTCCTATACCTTCTTTTCTAATTGTTACTTAACCTCTGCCGTCTAAAATTAATTTATCGTGAATAGCTCGTACAGCTGTTTTAATATGTTCCTCTCCGATAAGGCAGGAAATACTGATTTCAGATGTACTGATAATCTCGATATTCACACCTTCATCAGATAAAATACCAAACATTTTTGCTGCTACACCTGGTTGTCCCAACATACCAGCACCGATGATGGAAACTTTTGCCATATTTTCATTAATTACACATTCTTCGATAGACATGGATTGACCAAGCTCTTCAAGTACTTGCTTCGCTAAATTCACATCATCACGTGTAATGGTAAACACGATATCCGTGCGCTTGTCATCTGTAGTGCGAATACTTTGTACGATCATGTCTACATCAATGCTCTTATTTGCCAACGCTTGGAATACTTGATGCGCCACACCCGGTACATTTTCTACACCTACAAGACTTACTTTTGCTACATTTGTATCATCTGCAACGCCTGTAATAGCGTATTGATTTGCTTTCATTGTATACTCCTCTCGAATTATCGTGCCTTCTTCATCACTGAAAGTAGATCGTACATGAATTGGCACCCCATACCGATGTCCCATTTCGACCGCTCTTGGTTGCATAACCCCTGCTCCTAAGCGGGCCATTTCTAGCATTTCACCATAGGTGATTTCTTTCAATTTCACGGCTCCTGGTGCCACTCGTGGATCTGTGGAGTATACCCCATCTACATCTGTAAAGATTTCACATACATCGGCTTTCATAGCGCCTGCTAATGCTACGGCTGTTGTATCAGAACCGCCACGACCCAATGTAGTAATGTCCCCAGCTTCCGTCATGCCTTGGAAACCCGCCACAACCACAATGTTACCGGCTTCTAAAGCATCTAGCACACGTTTCGGTTCAATATCTAAAATACGTGCTTTACCAAAGGTATCGCTAGTCGCAATCCCAGCTTGCTCACCTGTCATAGACACCGCTGCATGACCTTTTGCTTGGAATGCTAATGCCATCAATGCAATCGTCACTTGCTCACCGGTGGACAAAAGACGGTCCATTTCACGGCCATACGGCATAGATGTGACTTCTTTCGCCAAGCTCACCAAGTCATCTGTTGTATCGCCCATAGCTGAAACAACAACCACAACACGATCATCTGGTTGTTTGTCGCGCAACACGCGATTTACAATGTTAAATATTTTTTCAGGTGTCGCTACAGAGCTACCACCAAATTTTTTCACAATTAATGCCACTGCAATCCCTCATTTATAAGATACAAAGTATAAAATAATATCTATATTAATCTACCATACTACGCTACTAAAGTAAAGGATTTTTGTAATATTTTACTATTTTTATCATACATTTGTCTTTTTAAGGTAGATATTTCTATATATATTTTTACTATATTATACAACAGTCTATGCCTATACAAATTCTATACGTAATAATAAAGGACTGTCATCCCTTACTAGGGGTAACAGTCCTTATCATAATCAATTCAGTTAGATGTCTAATCCAAAATTAGCCTTCTACTACGATATCTTTTTCAGATTCCCATAAGCCGTGGATGTTGCAGTAAGAAGTTGCAATCAAACGACCAGATTTTTTGAAAGATGCAGTAACAACACCTGCTGCTTCCGCATGTACAGGACCTTCGTTAGCACCTGTAGGAGCTTCACCGTGTACATTGAACTCAAGACGAGCTACTTCGTAAGGAAGTTGTGTACCTTCTTCTACATAGTACAATTTGATCCAAGAAATATGATGTTCTACAGTGTTAGGATGAGCAATTTCTTTACCCACTTCTAATTCGATTACAACGCGTTCGCCAACTTTAACAGTGTCAGGTGCTGTGATTACTGGAACGTGTTTTTCTGTTGCAAATTCAGCTGTTTTTACATAATTTGTGATAGCCATAGGTATAACCCCCTTGAATTAATATCATATCCAAACATGGAAACCTTTCCATGTAAAGCACTAAATTAGTACACTATTATTGTACTTGTTTTTCTTCACTTACGCAAGAACTATTTTTAAGATTTTCGATGTGGTTTTTGCATACCCCTTTTATTTTATGCAACATCCAGTAGTCAATCATACACTTAGATTACCAAAGTTAAAATTCTATGCCACGCTTTGCTTTAATCCCTTGTTGATAGGCATGTTTGATAACTTTCATTTCCGTTACCGTATGCGCCAATTCAATAATCTCTGGGCGTGCATTTCGACCTGTTAAAATCATGTCTAAGTTCTCTGGTTTTGTTTTGAGTAAATTCACTACTGTTTCTACATCTACTAAGCCATAATGAATAGCATAATTGATTTCATCAAGGATAATCAAATCCCATTGACCAGACTTCACTTCTGTTTCCACCATAGCCCACGCTTCTTTTGCTGCTTGTTGATGTTCCTTCATTTTTTCTTCTGATTCATCTTGCTTATGAAAGATGAACCCTTTTCCCATGGATCGAATCTCTACAGTTGGTAGTAATGCAATGCCTGCTAATTCACCATAATTAGCACCACTTTTGATAAATTGTAAAATAAGTACCCTTCTGCCACATCCAGCTGAGCGTAGTGCTACACCTAAAGCTGCTGTTGTCTTGCCTTTTCCATCTCCTGTATTGACTAAGATTAAACCTTCACCCATCTGTCTCTCCACCTTTCTTAGGATATATGGAAATCCCATGCCAAAGCACAGGATTCCTAATGATTGTATTGTATTATTGTTAGAATGGATTACGTATATGATACGCTAGTTTGCCAAGTACATGGTCCACTGGTACGAATCCGATGAACCGACTATCTGAAGAATGATTACGATTGTCTCCCATGACAAATACATGTCCTTCGGGAACAGTAATTGGTAAGGAGCGTTCAAACTTCATAGTCTCTTTTTTAGTATACGGCTCATTTAGCTTGGTACCATTTCTCCAAACATGTCCTTCTTTAAATTCTAATGTATCACCAGGGCGACCAATTACTCGTTTTACCCATACATCATGACCTTGCAAAGATGGTACTACCACACTGGCGTAATTCATCAAAGGTTCCATCACATCATCTTTCCAAGAACGCTCTCGTTGCACGCGACTATCAATGATAACGATATCTTCATAGTTTGGTACATCTCGCATTACATGAGACCATTTACTAATTAATAGGAAATCCCCATTATGTAAAGTATCCTCCATGGATTCGCCGGACACTCTCGTGGGCTGCACAATAAAGATATGCGTTAACATGGCTACAATAAGAGCTACAACAATGGCTTGTAACCACTCACGAACTTCTTTCAAAATTTGACTTCCTATGGCTGTATCTTTTTCCATAGACCCTCCTATTCTAAGGATACGCAATGATACGTATCTTACAATTATCTATTAATGAATTGATTTTTTACCAAATTGACCACCAAATACATCATGTACATCATTGATGGTGATAAAAGCATTCTCATCCACTTCGTAAATAATATCTTTCAATTTTGTTAATTCCAATCGCGTCACAACACAATAAATAATACGCTTTGGAGTCTTAGTATAGGCCCCTTCACCGTACAATAAAGTAACACCACGACCTAAGCGATGCATCACTACATCAGCGACTTCTTCCGATTTATCAGTAATGACCATAACTCCTTTAGATTCTTCCACCCCAGTAATAACTAGGTCCATCATTTTGTAAGCTACAAAATAGGCAATCAAGGAATACATGGCACTATTCCAATCATATACAAATCCCGCTGCTCCTAAAATAAAGAAGTTCAGGAACATAACGATTTCACCTACGGAAAAGGAACTCTTTTTATCAAAAATGATAGCTACAATTTCAGAGCCATCTAAGGACCCACCATTTCGTATAATAATACCTACTCCAAGCCCCAGAATAATACCGCCGAAGACTGAGGCCAACAAGGGATCATGTACAATAGGAGGTACTTGATGCATGAAAGCAGAAAATACGGAAATACACGCTATAGCAAATAGGGTTGATATGGTAAAACTTTTACCAATTTGCATATACCCTACATATAAAAATGGTAGATTAATTAACATAACGAGTACACTAAATGATATACCAGATAACTTACTAGCCATCAAGGCAATACCTACAACGCCACCATCGATAAGGTGATTTGGCACTAAAAATACATCTAGTCCATAGGTATAAATGGCCGCTCCAATAATCATCATAAAGTATCGCATAACCATATCGATTATCTTTCGTTTTCTGCTTTTATGTTCTTTCATCCTTTGGATACTCACTCCTCATTAACTAATAACCAACGTTCTCCAATAATCCATGCCGTAATATCATCGACCGGAACTGGAGGATATAACATGCCTTTAGGCACTAATTTTTTCCACCCTGTCGGTGGATGCACCTCAAAATAACGGCGCCTTGCCTCTTCTGTGGTATGCTTTTCATTCATGAATGCAAATGCTCTTTCTTGTGATATTGCAAGTGTTTTAACTATGGATCCCACCACTTTGTGATTCGTTCCATTACCACAAACCATATAGGTTATTGTTGGATACATAGCCAGCAAAGTTTCTAATTCCTTTTGAACTGATGCAGTAGACACAATATCCATCATCACTAATTGAGCTGTTTTTGTTAGAATGGCAACGCCTGTTTTATCACGCCCTGGATCAACTGCCAATACGTAGGGTTCCAATACCATAGTCCACTCCTCACTGATTCACTGGAATGACACGTAACATTATTTGTACAGGTCCACTAGTGAAAGTATCTTCTCTTGTGACTGCCTCTAATCGTACGGGGCCACGTTGATTTTCTATTTTACGAATAGTAATAAATAACTCATTTCCCGGTAAAGAACCGACTTCACCTGTAATAGGATCTGGTAATATACCGTGTTTTTTCGCTTCCCCATTGACTTCTTTTAAAAATGCCAACACTTGGTCTTGCGCACTTTTACCACCATCTATCAGAGATGACCAAAGGACTGTATCTTTTTTGAAAACCATATCATGAGGATATGCATGAATTTCTGCTAGCGCCGGTTCTCCATAAATAATATTTGCTGAAGCAGTAACACGAATCATCAATGGTTTATCCGTAGAGGCTACTACTTTTGCTACTTCATTTAAGTTATCCCTGCTCACATAAATGACTGTCTTTTCTTCTTCCATTTGGAATCGATTTAAAATAAGACGATTCGTGTCTTTCAAGAAGCTTGTTAAGGCAGCCATACTTTCTACTTCTCCTAAGCCAGGTCGAATCACAGCTTGGGATAAAACTTCTCCATTACGGAATACCACGTTCCCTTCACGCACATGATTGATACCATCTTCTAATTGTTTCGTAGTTAATTGTAGATCTTGTACATGGCTTTCCAATTGTGTACGTACCTGTTCTAACCGTCCTACTTCTGCATTAGAGTTAACAAGTTTTTGTTCCGCTTCTGCATAGGCATCTTGAATCGATACTAATTGATCTCCCATGCTAGATAAAGCGCTGCGAGTTTCTTCTAGCTCTTGCTCCGTTGCTTGTACATCACTTTGTACCTTTTGCAATTGTTTATTTTTTTGATTCAATTCATCATTACTTTGTTGTAATGCCTTCGTTTTTTGATCTATATCTGCTGAAAGTTGCGCCATTTCAGCTTTCAATTTATCCATACCAAATAAAGCGGTCCGTACATTGTTTGAAGCAATACTCAACACGCCTATCGTAGCAGCAGAAATGAATATCCCCGTTACAATAGTCACAATAATAGATGTATGTTTAGGACGCAACCCAAACAAACTCATCCTCCGTTTCCCTACTTTAGTGCCGATTTTATCGCCTAAAAATGCAATTAATCCCCCCATAATGGTAATAATAAGGAGAATCCGTAGTCCTACTAACATGGTCATATACCTCAATGTAAAATACTAGTCCTATATCTTTACTTAGTATATCAAAATCCCTAGTACACTACAATGGTTATACAATAAAAGGTCTCCATATACTCATCTGCAATCAAGATATAAAAGAGTAGCATTACTTACTAAATTAGTAATGCTACCCCTGTAAAATCTTATTATTTAGATACTCTCCAGTTTAAATATAAACCAGCTAATACACCTAACGTATTAGGAATCCACGCTGCTAATACTGGTGGTAACGCCCCTCCTTTACCTAGAGCTCCAGACAATGTCATTACCCCATAATAAATGAAGATAACTAGCACAGAAATGCCAAATCCAATAGAAGAGCTAGACCGTTGTTTTTGTAAACCTAATGGTGCTCCTACCAAGGCAAAAATAAAGCTTGCTACAGGAATAGTAAAACGTTGATACATTTCCATTTGCCATTCTGTAATTTTACCACCAGTAGCCTCCATAGCTTTGATTTGCTGTCTAATCTCTTTGATGGTCATCTCTTCTGGCTTACGTTGAGAACGACTAATTTTATCTGGATCTTGCGCAATTGGCAATACTTGTTCTTCAAACTTCATAGTTCGATCAATGCCCTCACCAGATGCATTAATATCATAAATAGTACCATCGTGCATAATCCAGTATTGACCGTTCCAATTCGCAGTTTTAGCACGTTCAATTTGTGTCACTTGTCCATCCGTAAATTGTTGCACTGTAATATCGGACAACAGTTTAGTAGAGCTATCATATTTACCTGCATACATTAAGGTGTTAATCTTTTTGTCTGCTAATGTTTTTAATACAATATGTTCCTGTGTTTGTGGAGTAGCACGTTTCATAATCTCCTCACGGATAATCGTTTGATACGCATGGTTCGCTGCTGGCACTACATATTCATTAAAAGCAATAGAGCAAAGAGAAATAAGAAATGCCATGATATATACAGGTGTGGCCAAACGTAAAAAGTTTTGTCCCCCCGCACGCATCACGATAATTTCACTACTACCACTTAATCGACCAAATGTCATAAGCGATCCTAGTAGGACAGACATAGGAAAGGTTAATATTACAATATTCGGTAATGCCAACAAAAAAGCTCTAGTCACAGACCATAAACTAGCCCCATATTCTGTAATATATTGGGCAATACGAAATAGCGTACCTGTTCCAATAAAAATGCTAGTAAAGGCAAAAATCCCAAACAGAAATGGCCCTATGAAAGCTTTCAATATATATTTATCTAAAATTCTCATACCCACTCCTACATTCGGAAATCATCACCTAAATAAAACTTACGAGCCACATCGCTCGTAGCTACTTCATCGGCTGTACCTTCTAATAAAATCGTACCACTATTTAAAATGTAAGCTTTATCTACAATCCCTAATGTTTCACGTACATTATGGTCTGTAATCAGCACTCCAATCCCTCGATCTTTCAAATGACGAATAATAGATTGAATATCTGCTACCGCAATAGGGTCAACTCCAGCAAATGGTTCATCTAACAATATGAATTTAGGATTCAATGCAATGGCTCTAGCAATTTCTACACGACGACGTTCACCACCAGATAATTGAATACCCAAGCGATCACGAACATGAGTGATATGAAATTCCTTTAATAACGATTCCATGGTATCCTTCTGTTCTGCTTTAGAAAGATTGGTGGTTTCTAACATAGCTAGGATATTATCTTCTACGGTTAAGTTACGGAAGATCGATGCCTCTTGTGGTAAATATCCAATGCCATAGGCAGATCGTTTATACATTGGCATATGGGTCACATCCACATCGCCAATGCAGATACTCCCTGAAGTCGGTTTTTCTACACCTACAATCATATAAAAGGTAGTTGTCTTACCGGCTCCATTAGGACCTAACAATCCTACAATTTCACCTTCTTCAACACGGACACTGACTTTGTCCACTACATTTCTTGATTTATAGGTTTTTACTAAATCCTTTGTTTCTATAAACATAAATTCTCCTTACTTTGGAGTAATGATTAATGTACTACGCCCACCAAGCGTTTCTGCACTATTGTCACTAAGTTCAATCTTTAATTCCGGCGCTTCTAGAACATTGCCATTTTGCACCGCTCTTGCATTACCTTTTAAATAGGCAACACCATCATTTTGATTTGGCGTTTGTGTGTACACTGCCTCATCAGCTGTGGCATTCACGTTACGACTAGCACTCGATAAGGTTACATTCCCTTTTGCTGTCGCCGATATTTGATTCGTGAAAGCCGTAATATGTTGACCTGTCAACACATTATCTGACATCACTAATTGTCCATGTCCAATAATCTCGCCATATCCAGTTTCTGTATTATAATTCACTTGGTCACCGAACAATTGACGATCATCTTTTTGTAGATGTACATTACCTGTGGCATCAAATTGATGATTATGTAAGACATGCACTTCACCAGCTGCCATGGACATATTGTTACCAATCATGCTCACGCCACCTGTTAAAAATCCTTCTTCACCTTTTGTATTGTACCAACCAGAGGCACCTGTCATAGTTTTATCATCTTTTGTAATGACCACACTGCCTTTGGCTTCTGCACGACCACTAATGCCATCATATGTCAACTGATCAGCAGTAATCATGATACTGCCATTGCCTGCCGGAGTGGTATCTGTTGTTGCTGCCCATACGGGAATCATCATGACACCACCCATAAGAGCTGCCATGAGTAAACGTTGTAGTTTCATGAATTTCCTTCCTACTTGCGAATCAACTTAGCATGACCTTTTGCAGTCACTTGTTGCAAAATCATATCGCCTTCTAGCACATCACCTTCTAATGTTGTGTCAACATCGGTGTAAATAAATTTAGAAGTTGATTTAAATAACTGTTCTTTACTTGTATACTCTAGCCCTTCTGTGCGAAGCGTTGCACCCGTACTAGAGGTAGCCTCAATGCCACCAGATAATGTAATCTGTCCATGGTCTTTAGATACCACGCCTTTTGGTGCTTTCACTGTAAGTATTTTTCCATCCTTATGAAACGCCCCTGTTACATTTTCTAAGGTAACTACTTTTGTGACCTGATCAACACTTATCTTTTCTGCTTTCACAGACCAAATCAGTTGTCCATTTTTTTCTTCTTTTAATTCTGTTCCATTAAAGCTAATCGAGTTACCCAATGGGCCCGTAGTCGTGGTATCCACACCACCATACAAGAAATACCCTACGCCAATAAGAATTAAAATACCTACTACCACAGTAAGGAGTAGTTTTTTATTGTTCTTCATGGACAGCCTCCCGCACTTGTAGTTTATGTTCGATATCTGTGATTTCATGAATTTTTGTGTTCCAACGATGCTGGAACCACAACCATTCATCAGGATGTTCTCTAATAAACGCTTCTGTTATCTTCACAGTTTCTTCCGTAAGACGGAACATATCTTTCTCCACATCACCAGTATCTTTATAATGAAGTGCTGGCAATATATGGACAATGTGACCATTCTCTTTACGAGATGCAAAGACTGGCACAACAGGAGCTTTAAACTTTTTCGCAAAGGATGCTGGTCCCGTCACCGCTGATGAATCTTGTCCTAAGAACATCACTGGCAAACCAGTGTACCATCCATCTTGATCCGCTAAGAAACCCAATAATTTCTTTGCTTTCATCGCTTGTGCAGCGCCTCTCATTTCAGAACCACCGCGAGCAAATACTTCTAATCCTACCATTTCTCGGTATTCATTTAGCAATCTTGTGAATTGAGCATTCGGTTGTTTTTTGACAATCGTTGTGGACGGATACCCATGAGCCGCCAAGGCTGCGCCCATCCACTCCCAATTGCCTACATGGGCCGTCAAGATAACAACACCTTTATCTTCTGCCATGGCTGCATCTAGATGCTCTAACCCACGCATTTCGATATGTTCTTTAATGAACTCCGGTGTCAAATTCGGCATATATAATGTTTCCATCACAGAACGTCCCAAGTTTTGAAAGAGTCGTCCTAATATGGCATCTGCTTCTTTTTCATCTATGGAAAGGCCAATCATTAGATTATGTAATCCTCGTTTGACCTGTTTTTTTCCTACTAATCTATATAAAGGTCCTAGAGTTGCTCCAATGGATAAGATTGTAGAATAAGGTAATGTACAAACTAACTTACTAAGCGTTTTTAAGGCTGTATATTGCCATTCTCCTGCCATGAAAGCCTCCTTTCTACTGACCTGCTTGGTAGGATTCCTCACGATATGACCGTACTGCATCCTCCCAAAGTCCTGCTTGTTTCAAAATATACTCCACTGCTTCACGCACCGCTCCTTGTCCACCGTTAGCTTGGCAGATATAGTGAGCTACTTGTTTCACTTCTGGTACACCATCTTGTGGTGTCATCGCTAATCCCACCTTAGACATAATGCCTAAGTCATTGAGGTCATCGCCCATATAGGCAACTTCGTGAGCCTCTAACTCTAATGTTTTCAAGAGTTTCTGTAATCCAGCGCTCTTATTATGGCTCCCCATTTGAATATGAGAAATTTTTAATTCTTTCGCTCGTCGCTCTACAATAGGGGATGTACGGCCCGTAATGATTGCCGTTTGTAATCCCATACGCTGTGCTAGAGCCAATCCTAATCCATCTTTTGCATGAAAAGCTTTAATTTCTTCTCCACTAGATGTATACGTAATCTCACCCTTTGTCAGCACTCCATCCACATCTAAGATTAAACAACGTATTGCCATTATACAATACCCCTTCGTAACAAATCTGTAATATGTACTAACCCAAGGCTAGTTCCATCATGACCAACAACAGGAAGTACTGTAATTGGCCGTGGCTGATTCTTCTCCATCATGTGAAGTGCTTCCGCCGCTAGTTTATCTTTAGTAATCGTACGCGGTGATTTCGTCATCATATCTTCCACAGACCATACTAGGAAATTGCATCCAGAATCTAGACCACGTCGAATATCTCCATCTGTTACTAAACCAATTAATTTACCTTCTTCATCTACTACATTAGCTGCTCCCAGGCCTTTGTTGGTCATCACAAATAATGCATCTTGCACAGTGGCGCCTTTATAAATAATAGGATTGTCATCTCCACTATGCATAATATTTTCTACTGTGAGCAATAATTTACGACCTAGGGAACCACCTGGATGGAATACTGCAAAATTTTCTGGTGTAAATTGATGTTGATCTAATAAACACACCGCCAATGCATCACCTAAGGCTAATGCAGCTGTGGTACTACTAGTGGGAGCTAGCCCTAAAGGACATGCTTCTTTATCTACACAAACGACCAAAACTATATCAGAATTTTTTCCTAATGTAGAGCTTGGATTCCCTACTACAGAAATTAATTTAGCCCCTATGCGACGTAAGGATGGTAATAAACTGATAACCTCCCCAGTTTCTCCACTATTAGAAAAGGCCAATACTACATCATCAGAGGTAACCATACCTAAATCGCCATGTACCCCTTCACCAGGGTGTAAAAATAATGCAGGTGTACCTGTACTCGCTAATGTAGCCGAAATTTTTCGTGCAATATGTCCAGATTTTCCCATACCTGTACAGACCACACGTCCTTTAGAGGCTAAGATTAACTCTACTGCTGCTTCAAACCGATGGTCTAATGTTTCAATTAAGTCTAACACTGCTTTTGATTCTTCTTGGAGCACCTGTGCTGCTCGTTCAAGTATCTTCATAGTTCACCTGCATCCTTTACATCTGTACTATTTTTTTACGATTTTGTCGATAGCTACTAAATCAGTTAATAATTCTTCTAGAGAATCTAAATATAACATATTTGGCCCATCTGAAAGTGCTTCTTCTGGATTATCATGAACTTCAAAGAACAATCCATCCACACCACTGGCAACAGCGCCACGTGCTAAGTTAGCCACAAATTCACGTTGGCCAGAAGATGCTGTGCCTGCTCCACCTGGTAATTGTACAGAATGTGTGGCATCGAAGATAACTGGATATTCAAAAGAACGCATAATTGGGAAGGATCTCATGTCTACCACTAAATTATTATAGCCAAAACTAAATCCACGTTCCGTCAACATTAAGTTCTGATTGCCAGATTCTTCCATTTTTTTCAACACATTGCTCATATCTTTCGGAGCCATGAATTGACCTTTTTTCACATTCACGCATTTTCCAGTGGCCGCAGCTCCGTATACCAAATCAGTTTGACGGCACAAGAATGCTGGAATTTGAAGGATATCCAACACTTCAGCAGCTGGTTCAATTTGAGTAATATCATGAATATCACTTACCACTGGTACCTGCAACTCTTCTTTAATAGCTTTCAAAATTTCTAAACCTTCTACGAGGCCTGGGCCACGGAAGGAAGAATAGCTAGAGCGATTGGCTTTATCAAAGGAAGCTTTGAATACGTAAGGAATACCCACTTTATCACAAATTGCTTTCGCACGACGACCAATCTCCAATGTACGTTCATAGCCCTCAATCACGCATGGGCCCGCTAATAAAAATAAGCCTTTACCTCCACCAAGTGTAAGGTTGCCTACTTGTACTGTTTTCATAGTATCTCCTTTCTAAACGAAATTGTTTATGCTTCTAATTGGTGAAATATTTCATTCACTCGTTCTAAATCTTCTGGTGTATCTACGCCCACAAAGCGTTGGTCCGTAGTAATGACCCGAATGGTATATCCATTTTCTAAGGCCCGTAACTGCTCTAAGGATTCAGTTAATTCTGCCGGTGTTGGTTCCATCTTTGCATAGGCTAGTAGGAATTGACGATTATATCCATACATGCCTACATGCTTGAGAGGGGGAACCACGAATGCATGTCTAGGATGGGGAATTAAAGACCGAGAAAAATACATAGCGTTCCCCAATCGATTCACAATCACTTTCACAGCACTAGGCTCATTGTATTCTGATTCTAACAAAGGACAGCCTACTGTACCCATTTGTAAGGTTGAATCTTCTTTGAACTGACGAGCTAATTCATCAATGACAGACGCATCAATGAGTGGCTCATCCCCTTGTACATTAATAATTACATCAATATCTGTTCTTGTAGCTGCTACTTCTGCCAATCGGTCAGTGCCAGTCAAATGGTCGGCTCTCGTCATCATCACTTGCCCACCAAATGCAGTAACCGCATCATACACACGTTCATCATCTGTAGCCACGATGACCTCATGAATTTCAGTGGCTTTTGATACTTGTTCATAGACCCGTTGAATCATTGGTTTATTACCAATCATCGCTAAGGGTTTACCCGGCAATCGTGTCGATCCATAGCGCGCTGGAATAATACAAGCTATACGCATATTACTTCCCCTTTGCTATTTGCAAAACATAGGATTTAAAATCTTCTTCACCTTTGGTAAATGCAATACCAATTACTAATACATAGACAGGAATCTGTAAGTCTCGTATGGCTCGTACTTGTGATAACTTGACCGCATCCTTTTCTGTGGTGATGATCCCTTGGATACCAGTTTTAAAACAACGTTCCCATAATTTCACAACATCTTCCTCAGAATAATCATGATGGTCTCCAAAACTCATCATATCCTGTACAGTGAATCCATAACTTTTTAAATTAGAAATGAACGAACTCGGTTGACCGATTCCACTAATAGCTAGTAAAGGAGTCCCGTCATAGTCACTTATACCATGAATCGATCCATTATGACTCCATTCTTCCATCGTTTGAAAGCCCACCGTTTGATGAATCGTTTCAGCTACCGGAACAAGTGGTGCCAACGCATGAATGTCTTCGCGCAATATCTTCAATTGTTCTGGATCGATTTGATTCGTTTTCGTTAACACAATGTACGTGGCACGTTTCAAATTCTCCAAAGGCTCACGTAAGAGACCTCTCGGCAATACTGCGCCATAGCCAAATGGGTGACTGGCATCAATTAAGACGATATCCGCCTCACGACCTAATGCTCGATGTTGAAATCCATCATCTAACACAAGTACATCAGATTGTAGTTCATCCACTGCAATCTTAGCAGACTCTACTCGTTTTGACCCAATGATGACATTCGCATTCGGCAATGTTTTGGCTAATAACCACGCCTCATCACCACTAATGAAAGAGGACACATCCACCGTACCTTGTCTAGAAACAATGATAGGCTTTTTATTATTGTCCGCTTTGTAGCCACGGCTCAACACGCTTACGTTGTGATGTGCTGTATCCAATGTTTCACATACATAGCGTACCATGGGTGTTTTGCCCGTGCCTCCAACTGTAATATTTCCTATACTAATGACCGGCACTGGCATTCGCAACACTCGGTGTGGATGGTTATAGCGTTCATTGCGATATTCTACGACTCTTTCATAGACTTTACTAGCCTTTTCCAAACCATTGCGCAGAGCATCTCCTAAGGAGCCTTCCATCTGTCCACTAATGATATGCTTAAAGAGTTGTTCTCCTTTCATGAGTAAACCTCCTCCGTATCCCCTTAGTATAACTTAGGATATTAAAACTAATATGAATCGATTATGGCACTATGTGAAAGCGTTCAAAAAGACGGCGTAACTCCTCTGTATTGCGTTGTGTAGCTCCCCGATTTTCACTGACTACTTCCAAGCAATGACGACTCATCTCTTCTCGCATAGTATGGTTAGCACACAAAGTTTGCAATACTCTTAATAATTCTCTTTCATCATGTACCATTGTACAAGCACCACGGGAGCTCAACAAACTATAGATTTCCTTAAAGTTAAACATATGTGGTCCTACAATAATTGGCTTACCATGAGCAGCTGGTTCCAATATATTATGACCTCCAGTTTTTACTAAAGATCCACCTACAAAAATAATATCCCCCAAACTATATAGACGACCTAATTCACCGATGGTATCTAAAATCACTACTGGAATTTCTTCATGTACAGGTTCTGTCATAGCACTACGACAAATCGCTTTCAACCCATATTTTTGAGATAATGCTTTTACATCATGGCCACGCATAATTTCGCGAGGTGCAATCAGTAATCGCGCATTGGGATAAGATTGTAAAATTTCTTTAAACGCTTGAAACAACTTATCCTCTTCCCCTTTATGGGTACTACCTGCCACGATAATAGGATGATTATGTCCAAATCCAAACTCATGTTGCAATTGTTCTTTTTCTTCATCTGTTACCGTTGCATAGGTTTGATCATATTTCGTATTCCCTGTAACGGTTACCTCTTGTACATTTGCCCCTAATACAGTGATATATTCCGCATCTAATTTAGATTGCATACAGAATCGATCTATGGACCCCAACATATCATGCATAAAAGATTTAATATGCATATACCGTGACATAGAACGATCACTGATACGACCATTGACCATCATAACTGGAATCTGTTCAGCTTTGGCAATACGAAGAAAGTTTGGCCAAATTTCAGTTTCAACCAATAAAATTGCAATGGGCTTAATCGTTGTCAAAATTCTTCGTGTCAAAAATGGCAAGTCTAAAGGGAAGAAAATAATCCCTTCTGCTTCCGGAATGATGCGGCGTGCCATGGCATGTCCAGTAGCGGTTACCACAGATACAACTACAACTGCATCAGGAAAGCTTTTTTTGATATCATTCACCAATGGGCTGGTAGCTACAATTTCGCCTACAGAAGCCGCATGCAACCAAATAGCCCGTTTACCTTCAATTTTTTTCATCAATGTGCTAGGCATGAATCCTGCACTTTGTTTGATCCGCTCGTAGAATCCTTCTTCAAAGGCCAAACGGTAGAGAATCACCGGTATCAAGCCAATCCAATAGATAATGAGAAGTATATTGTATATCCAATACATAGTTTATCCTTTTCTGGCAAATTGAACAGAATATAAATGACTATATAAGCCATTCAACGCTAATAATTCATCATGTGTGCCTTCTTCTACAACACAACCTTGCTGTAAGACCACAATATGATCGACATGTTTAATAGTACTCAATCTATGAGCAATGACTAGCGCCGTTCTATTTTTCATTAGTCGTTCTAACGCTTCTTGTACAATTTTTTCACTTTCAGTATCTAAGGCTGAGGTAGCCTCATCAAGAATTAAAATGCTCGGATTTTTCAAGATAGCTCGTGCAATAGCAATACGTTGACGCTGACCACCCGATAAAGAGTTACCTCGCTCTCCCACAATCGTATCAAATCCATTCGGTAATTTTTCAATAAACTCATAGGCATTCGCTGCTTTAGCCGCCTCAATGATTTCTTGTTCAGTAGCATCTAAGCGACCATATAAAATATTTTCACGTACTGTTGCATTGAATAACATCGTATCTTGTGGCACTAAACCAATATTTTCTCGTAAGGAAGTAAATGTGACATCTCGCACATCTACACCATCAATGCGAATAGCGCCATCTGTTACATCATAAAAACGTGGTAACAAGTTCGCTATCGTTGATTTGCCGGCTCCAGAAGGGCCAACAATCGCCACGGTTTGCCCTTGTTTCACCGTTAAGTTGACGCCTTTTAGAGCTAAATTATCTTCATCATAAGCAAATTGTACATTGTCGAATTCTACAGTTCCTTGTACATCAGTTAATGCTTTTGCCGTTGGTGATTCTTTCACATGTGGTTCTGTTTCTAAAATGTCGATAACACGATCTCCTGCTGCCATTGCTTTTTGCAAGTTACCATAGACTTGAGTTAAGCGTTTCACAGGATTAGATAAGTTAATAGCATAAATTAAGAATGCAATCAAGGAACCTGCTGTAATATAACCTTGCACTACAGAATATCCGCCATACCATAGAATAATCACTACTGCAATGGCCGCTGCAAATTCCACCATAGGCCCCATGACAGCTGTTAATTTTGTAGCTTTCATAGCAGCATCAAAGTTATTTTGGTTCTCTTGTTCAAATCGCTTAAATTCATATGTTTCACGAGCAAAAGAACGAATCACGCGCACCCCTGAGATAACTTCTTGTAAAAACGCCGTAATATCCGCTGTTCTACCTTGTACCTCATGACCTGCAGAGCGCAATTTTTTACCAAATATATTCGTTAATCCTAATACAACAGGCACAATAATCAATGTTAAAAGGGATAGTTTCCAATCCAAGTAAAACATGAAGACTAAGGACCCTACTAAGGTAACTCCTTCTGTCATAAACGATATAAGGTTATCTACAATAGCTTGTTGTAATGCACCTACATCACTAGTCACATTGCTCATGATAACCCCTGTTTTACGGCGGTCAAAATAAGCTTGGTCTAACTTTTGTAAATGCTTAAATAAGGTTTCACGAATATCGATAACCACGCGCTGTCCTACATAAGCCATCATATAGTTTTGCCCATAGGTAGCAAATCCACGAAGCAAGAAAATTACTAAAATAGCAATCACAATTAATGTTAATAAGCCTAAATCTTTATCTTGCAATACTCCATCCACTACATTTCGGATTAACCATGGTACCACTAAATACCCCATGGCAGCTGCAATCATACAAAATATCCCTAATATGAGTCGCATCCTATATGGCACAATAAATGCCAATAGTTGTTTATAACGATTCATTTACGCCTCCTTCATTGCGACTGATGCAATGACATCAGCTACACGTTGCACCGCTCCCGGTGCCCCTAATTCTACTTTCACTTGCGCTAAATCAGCTTTCATCTGCGTATATACCGCCTCATGATCTAAGATATTAGCTAGTTCTCGTTCTACATTTTCTGGCGTTACATCCCCCTGTAATAACTCAGGAATAATGCGACGCTTCGCCATAATATTAGGCAATCCAATATGATCTATTTTTACCAGTAATTTACCAATTTCATACGTAACAGGTGCTACTTTATAAATTAATACAGTAGGTACATCCATCAAGGCTGTTTCTAAGGTAGCTGTCCCTGAAGCCGCAATACATGCGGTACAAATCTGCATTAAATCATAGTTATGACCTTCTGTAACAGTGACTGGTACAGAATAACTTTGTATAATTCTGTCAATATCTTCTCTAGGTATTGTATGTGCCCGTGGTAAGAAAAACTTCAAATCTGTATGATTTTTATATAACCGTTCTGCTGCTGCCAGCATTGTTGGTAATAACCCTTCTACTTCTTGTTTACGACTACCTGGCATCAAAAGAATATTGCGACTCCTTGTATCTGCACCGAAATGAGAAAGTGCTGCTTCGACGGACATGGTAGGATGTACAATATCTACCAAAGGATTTCCTACAAATTCCACATCTACACCAAATTCACGGTATGCCTCTGCTTCAAAAGGAAAAATAGAAGCTACTTTTGTCACCGTTTTAGCGATATCCTTGCCTCGTCCTTTATTCCAAGCCCAAATGGTAGGGGCAATGTAATACACCACAGGTATATGTAATTCTTTTGCCACCTTCGCTAACTTCATATTAAAACCTGGATAGTCAATACACACCAACACATCTGGCTTTTCTCGTAGCATAGCTTCTTTTAAGAGGCTGCGAAGTTTAAAAAATGTGGGCAAATGTTTTATTATTTCAACAATACCGATGAACCCTAGTTGCTGAATATCGTATATAATATTCACACCAGCTTGTTTCATCAAGTCTCCGCCCATGCCAAATAGTTGTGCTTCTGGATATGCATCCAATAAAGCCTTTGCCACACTGGCACCATGCGTATCTCCTGATGCTTCACCAGCAGAAAACATAATCTTCATGCTTACTCCTCATCCGGCCCTTCTACGGCACAGATTACGATACCTAATTCGTTTGCTTTTTGCAAAACTGCTTCTTGCTCAACAAAAATCGTCCGTTTCGCCTCCATAGCTAGGACCTTGCAGTTACCGGTAATCATAGATTCTAACGTCTTCATACCTACCGCTGGAACATCAAAACGTACGTCCTGATTAGGTTTTGCAGTTTTTACCACCACAGCCCCTTCACGACCCAAGGCACCGCCTCGCTTGATACACTCATCGGTTCCTTCAATAGCTTCTATGGCCATCGCCGCCTGTTCTTTCACTACTACGGTTTGTCCAATATCAAGTGCACCCATTTGTTTCGCTAAGGTAAAACCAAACTCAATATCTAATTGCTCCACCTCTGTTGGTTTTCTCATTGTCATGACACCTACTGGTGGCATAAGAGATCTCATATATTTTGTTTGATCCGCTACCGCTAGTCCTTCTTTTTCTAATTCCTCTACGATAGCTAGCATGATCGTATCATCTTTACGATTGCGCAAACGATTCAACAATTTGATCGTACGCATATCTGGTATGGTTGTTATCTTTTTATACAGATGTTCTTTTGTTACTTTTCCTAACATAGTCACATCTGTGACGCCCTCTTTAAGGAACGTTTTAATCACTGTATCTGATTTAAAGACGCTGATTTGGTAGTATGCATCGGCCTCTGCTTGTAATTCAGGAGCTCCCTCTGTTACAACAGAAATGACCACAACTTCATAGCCTTCATGTTGAGCAGCTCGCATAAATTCAACTGGCAGATTACCAATTCCTGCAATCAATCCTACTTTCGCCATAACGCCTCCCACTAACTTTTAATTATAAAAATTCTAATCTATATTATACCATATATAGGGCATAAATGGCATGAAAGTTCACAATAAAAAATACATGGAAAAGCATACATTGTATGCTCTTCCATGTATTATAATTCCATTATTAATCTCTGCGTACGCGCATGATACCACGATCTGCATTGCGTAAGAAACGTAGCATGTGTTCAATCTCAACAGAAGATATTAAATTCAATTCCATTTCTTCAATTGCTTTAGACAGACTATAGCCACTGCGATATAGAATACGAAATGCCTTCTTCAACTCACGACGCACTTCTTCAGATACTCCAGCGCGAGCTAACCCTACAGAGTTCAACCCAATTACATGCGCTGGCTGTCCATCCGCAATGACATAGGGAGGGATGTCTTGTACGACTTTCGCCATACCACCAACCATAGCATTACGGCCAATTTTTACAAACTGATGGACCCCTGCAATACCTCCAATAACCACGCGATCTTCTACAATTACGTGACCTGCAAGGCCTGCACAGTTACTCATGATAACATTATTGCCTACGATACAGTTATGCGCCACATGTGTGCACGCTTGGAACAAACAATTGTTACCAACTCGTGTCTCTTCCCCTTCACCAGTAGCACGACTGATAGTTACGAATTCACGAACTACTGTATTATCGCCAATAATGCAATAACTTTTTTCACCTTTAAATTTTAAATCTTGTGGTTCCAAACCGATAGCACAACCCGGAAAAAATTCATTATTTTTACCAATCGTTGTCCAGCCACCAATAACTACATTAGCGCCAATTTTAGTACCATCTCCGATTTCAACATGTTCTCCAATGACTGCACCAGGACCAATAATAACATTTTTACCAATTTTTGCATCTGGATGTATGACTGCAGTACTATGAATTTCAGATGTTGCATTTTCCATGCCAACTACGATCATCTGTGTCACTCCTTACATTTTGAAAGTTATTCTGGCTTCACTAAGGCGAACATGTACTCACCACTTGCCACCAATTTATCACCTACATACGCACGACCTTCTACTTTACCCATACGACCTTTGATTTTTACTACATCAGCCTCGATGCGTACTTGATCACCAGGTTTAACTGGATGACGGAAACGTACTTTATCTATACCTGTAAACATTGGTGTTAAGCCACGATTTTCTTCAGGATACAAGAGTGCAATACCACCTACTTGAGCAATTGCTTCTGTAATCAATACACCTGGCATCACAGGGTTACCTGGAAAGTGACCCATGAAATGTGGTTCATTGAAAGTACAATTTTTAAGACCTACCGCACGTTTCATTGGTTCCATTTCAATAATACGATCTACCAATAAGAATGGATAACGGTGTGGTAGAATTTCCATAATTTCTTCAATTGTAAGAATCATGTTATGCCTCCTCTTGCATTTCTTTTAAAATTTCTCGACTTAATCGCGAGTTTAAATTATGACTCGATTTCACAGCAATAATATGGCCTTTTAGATGGCCCACCAAGAATAAATCGCCTAATATATCTAAAATTTTATGACGCACCAATTCATCTGGAAAATTAAGTTCTGACAAGCATGTTGTATCATCATAGACAATCACGTTTTCCGTGGATCCGCCTTTAGCTAATCCCATCGCTTGCAATTGTTCAATTTCTTTTGTAAAACCAATCGTTCTTGCTGGCGCAATTTCTGCGGCAAATACATCAGGATTAATCTCATAATCTGCATGTTGCGTACCTAGCATAGGATGACTATTAATACTTGTAAAAGTGACACGGAATCCATCATAAGGACGAATAATGATAAATTTATCTTCTTCATAGATACCATGAGATTTTTTCACCACATAAACTTGACGGTCTGCCTCTTGTTCGATAATTCCTGCCTCTTTGATAAGCTGCACAAATGTGGCTGATCCACCATCAGCTATAGGAGGTTCCGGTGAATTCAATTCAATAATACAGTTATCAATAGCCATACCATAAAAAGCTGCTAAAATATGTTCAACTGTAAATACTTTTGCCTCACCCTCTTCTAATGTGGTAGCACGCATCGTATTTGTTACATTACGAATGTCCGCTTTCACAGAAGGAGTGCCCGGCAAATCTGTACGTACAAAGGTAATCCCTGTATTGGGCTCACTAGGAAGGATACGCATTTGCACAGGTAAACCGCTGTGTAATCCAGCCCCTTCATAGCTTATTGCTTTACTAATTGTTTGTTGTTTCATAAGGACCTCCTTTCTACAGTTTTTGGTTCATCACATCTGGTGGTACTTCTATGGTATCACCATAAAAGCGACGTGTCCATTTCCATCTATTATGAAGCCAGAACCAATCTTCTGGATATCTTCGAATATAATCTTCCACCCATTCATTGAGCATCGTCAATGTAACCGCAATATCACGTTTCCGCTCTTCTGTTTTTTCAGCGTATACAGGTGGATGTACAGTAATTTCGTATTTCTCAGTATATTCATTAAAACGTATTGTTATAGGAATAATCGGCACATCCTGCATACGAGCCATTGCCGCAGGTCCTACGGGAGTCAATGTTTCATAGCCAAAAAACGGAACCAACTGACCTTTATCTCCTGGATCCTGGTCCATAATAAGACCTATAAAAGAACCTTGTTGCAGTTCTTTTACCATTTCACGAACACCTGTTTTATAAGTGACGTGTTGTTTCATAAGCGCACGATATTCATTGATAAATTTGTCCGCATCACCTTGTTGCTGCATCGCTACTGAAATCAAAGGATATCCTTCAGATGCTAAAATACCTCCTAGTAATTCCCAGTTTCCACTATGGAGAGCAATAATAATAGCACCTTTTCCATCTTCTTTGGCATCTTCTAGATATTCTCTACCTTCCATGGTGAACATCTCTTTGTATTTGCCATCTTTAATTTCAGGATAACGAAGCACATCCACAATCATGCGACCAAATCTTGTCACACTGGCTTTGGCAATTCGTTTTGCCTCTACAGGATCATCTGTAATACGACAAAATAATATTTGTCCAATGGCCAATCGTTTTCGATTGCTTGGTGTAAAAATCCATCCTAATTGCCCTAATAGATACCCAATAGCATATTGCATTCGATACGGCAAAGCACATAGGATAGCACTTAACACTTTCATACAGGTATATAACATATCTACACCTATTTATCTTCTAATTTAGCTTGTAATGCAGCTACTTCTTTTTCTAATGCTTTTAACTGTTTTACCATATCTGGTAAACGGCTTTCATAGGCAGCTAATTTTAACCATTCTTTATGTGGTCGCATTGGGAACCCTGCATAAAGTCCATTCGATGGCACATTACCTGTAATGCCTGTTTTTCCTGCAAAAGTAACATTATCACCAATTGTAATATGTCCTGTACAACCAGTTTGCCCAGCAAAGATAACATGGTTACCACATTTTGTACTACCTGCGATACCGACTTGGGCAATTAAGAAACAATCTTCTCCAATTTCTACATTATGGCCTAGGTGAACTAAATTATCTATTTTAGTGCCACGACGAACTAAGGTAGATCCCATAGTAGCATTGTCTATACAAGAACAGGAGCCTACTTCCACATCATCTTCTAAGATAACATTACCTACTTGTGGAATATGTGTGTGCTTACCATTTTCAGTAGCAAAGCCGAAACCTTCTCCACCTACAACAGCATTCGCACGTAAGACAACTCGTTTTCCTAAAATACAGTTCTCATGCACAATGGAACTTGCATAAATCGTTGTACCTTCACCAATACGCACATTATGTCCAATATATACATAAGCGTGTAATGTAACATTATCTCCAATAATAGCATTATCATAAACTACACAATAAGGTCCAATTTTTACATTGTTTCCGATTGTTACATTCTTGCCAATAATTGCTGTTTCATGAATCCCCTCTGGGAATACCACTGGAGGGTGAAATACTTCTAGCAATTTGGCAAAAGCTGTTTTAGCATTAGACACCACAATTTGAGGAGTCTCACACCCCTCAATCTTAGCATCTACTAACAAAGCTCCTGCTTTGCTATCTTTGGCAAACTCTCTATAATCACCGATAGCAAAACTAATAGCATGAGCTGCACCTTGATCTAAACTACGGGCTTCTTCAATATTAATGGAACCATCGCCATATACAGTGCCCTCAACCAATTTGGCTAGGTCTTCTACTGAAAACTTCACTATGAAGCCTCCTTACTTTTTACTCTCTTATTATTTACTAGTTTCTCCGGAGGAAGCACTTTCATTCATTTTTTTAAGCACATCTTCTGTAATATCAACTCCACCACTTACAATGGCTTGATCATTCGCTACTACAGTCAATTCTTTTTCTTTTGCTACAGCTTGGATATTGGATTCCACATAGGCTTTAAACTCTTTACCTTTTGCTTGTCCATAAATTTGCAATTCCTGTTGTGCATTTAATTGTGTTTGTTGGAATTGCTCTTCAGTTTGTGTACCTTGCACTTGAGCTAAACGGTCTGTAACTTCCTTTTGTTTAGCTTCCATTTCTTTATTAATATCCTTAGCTTTTTGGCTTTCTTGCACTAACTTTTCAGTGTTTACCACACCTACTTTTTCACTTGATCCACAACCAGCTACTAAGCCTAATGCACATACCATCATGGCACCTGTAGCCATACGTTTCCACATTGATTTCATCACTTTACTCCTTTATTGTCCATACGATTGAATGATTTCTTCTGTTAAATCCATACCCGTACGATCTGTAATATGATCTACCAGCACTAAATCTAACTGTTTAGCTCTAGCCAACACTCCTGCACGAACTCGAATATCTTCTAAAATGGCATCATGTAGGGCTTGTACTTCATCCCGTTTTTGTGCCAATCGTTGTTCCCATTCTGCATCCCACAAAGTGGTGCCCTCACGGTGAACCTTAGCCAACACTTCTTGTTGCGAATCCACCAGACCTTTCATAGATTGATCTCGCTGTGCCCCTAAGGCTTTTGCCTGCTCAGTAGCATAGGCACTTAACTTCTGCTGTGCTTCTGTCTGGGCAGGTACCATCGCCTCAGCCACTTTGGCTTCTAGATCTTTCCATTGTTGAGATCCGTTGATACGATGACTCCGTTGTGCTAACAAATCAGATAATCGTTGTTCCTTCTCAGCTTTTAGAGTGTCCCAACGTTTTCGTTGCTCTTCATCAATCGGCTTTACTTTCATTTCAGTTGTTAACCACAATTGTAAATTTACAATTTCTATATCTGCTTCACTAGGTTCTACTTTGTAATTTTTACGATATTGTTCAATCAATTCACGTTGCTTAGCCGCTAACTCTTGATTTAACTCAGCTTCACGTAAGGCAATTTTAGTTTGTAGCTCCTGATTCAAACTTTCAGTTAAATTTGATTCTAACTGTTTTAGATGTTCTTCAGATTTTCCCACTTCAGTACCCAATTTAGATTTGAGAAGTTCATCCTCTCTGTCCCGTTGAGCCTCCAGTCGTAACAATTCTTTCTTTTGTTCATCATAACTATGAAAGTTTGGATGCTTTTCTACTACCTCTTGCAAACGTACAACCCCAATCCGTGGTCCTTGCAAAGACACCGGCTGATGATGTACATAATAACTACCGATACTAGCAGCACATACAAATATACCTAATAAAGCGAAGATAGGTCCTTTTCCCATTTGGATGTTACCTTATTTAGTTTCTGCTAGCTTCTTGCTCACTTGGTCTGTAATATCAGTACCACCAAACAATACAGATTCACGGCTCAATACCACGCTAAGGCCTTTGCCATCAGCTACTGTTTTAGAAGCTTCATCTACACGTTTTTTTAGATTTTCTTGAATTGTTTGTTGTTTTTCTTGCATCTTTTGACGAAGTTCATTAGATAATTTAGCCTTACCTTCTTCATCTAAATTAGCAGATTTTTCATTAAATTCTTTTTGTAGTTCTTCATTATAGGCAGCATATTCTTGTTGTGCATCTTGCACTAAGTTTGGATTGCTTTCTACAATTCGCTGCATATCAATAACACCGATATTGCTCACTGCATTGGAACCACCATGTCCCGCCATCTGTGTATAGGCCAAAGCCCCCACACTGATGACAAAAAGAATGCCTACAATGATAGACACTGTTTTTACATTCTTTTTATTATTCAATAAACGCATCATAGTGTATCTACCTTCTTTCCTTATATTCGTCCTATTAGGCGTAACCATCGATCCTGGTCACCCCAGACATATTCTAATCGTAAATATTCATGTACATCATAAGAAAGAGCAAATTCATTAGCTTTCGCAGTTATATCTCTTTCATATCTTGCATTCCAACGTGTACCAATATTTTGGTATACAAAACCATGATGGTGATGATTCGGCAGGCTGTATTGATAACCTACCTTTGTATCTTTACTGAATTGATACCCATACGATGGCGCAAAAGACCATTTCAAACGATTGGGTAAAAACTCTGTTTCTAAATACCAATCATGGGGACCTCGATGAACCCCCGTATACACTCGTAATCCTACAGAATCCACACCACGCCCCATATCCAAATACCCTTCGCCTCGAAGGATATACTTAGAGGAATCCACGTGAATGTCTAATCTTGTGTCCGTACCTACCTGAAGTTCTGGAGTCATGGTCACACCAAATTGCGTAACACCCCGACTTGTATTAAGTTCTTCTTGTATCTCCGATTCTATCATCAACTGATGACGTCGCACAAACGACACAGGTAGTCCCTCTAATTGTTGTAACTTTTTTTCATAATATTGACGCATATTATAAAAAAGAGCACTCGGTAAAGTATTAGAGTGAATAGCCACATCTGTACGATGTACGCTATTACCATGAGGTACTAAATATACGGTAGCCTTTGCTAATTCTCCACCTACAATATCAATTTGTGGTGTAAATTCAGGAAGAGTTCCTTCTAATTCACTTCGAATTGATTTTTGTGCTAATGGTGTAATCCAACCTAAGGACTCCAGGGATGCTCCCAAAAGAATTTGCTCTAACCGGGGCTTTACATTTCCTATATCTCTATGTATGAGAGATTGTCCATAAGGAGATATATTCCCATAGTTAAACTTAGTTTCTATAGATTGTACCACATTTCCATAGGGTTCTAATGTAAGGCGCATATACATAGATTCACCAATATCCATAGATATAGATTTTACCGTATATCCATATAGAATGCGATCCACTACATCTATTGTAGCCTTTTCATAGGCCTGCATAGATTCCTTGATATAAGAATCCTCTTTACCTTTGTATATATAGGAAGCTGCACCTTGAATACTAGCTACCATACGTGTTTTTAAGGCTGCTGGAATCGTTCCTGTTGTACTGTGTAGGTCCACATCCACAGTCTGAACAGGCGCTCCATAGACGGAGGGAATCCCTAATGTAACCATTAGGAAAGCCCCTCCTATCCATTGTTGTATAGTCATCAATTAGAATTGTCCACCAAAGCTAAAGTGGAATTTCTTTTGATCTTTACTAATACCATAGTCGATACGTACTGGACCAATTGGTGTTGTCACACGCACGCCGGCACCTACAGAAACATTAAATGTTTTAGAATGTTTGAACCAAGGTACATTTGGTGCATCCCATGCATCACCTAAATCTGTAAATAATGCACCGCTTACTTTATTCCAAATTGGGAAGCGATATTCTGCCGTAAAGTTGTACATTTTTTTACCACGGTATTGATCATCCTCATAAGCACGAAGAGAATCAGAACCACCGATTGTATATAATTGGCTATATGGTAAATCGCCCATTGCCCAACCTAATCGCGCACGGAAGGCAAGCACTTGTTTATTACCTACTTTTTTATACGTTCTAGCTTCACCAGTAAATTTATAGAAGTTAAAGTCACCGCCTAAGCCATGACCACCCCATTGTAATGTACTGGATAAACGTTTACCACGTGTTGGTTCGTATACATTATCACGGGAGTCAAATACTTTTTGCCAGCTAATGCTGTTTGTTGTGCCAAAGTTATGTTTAATATATCCTGTGCTAGCAAACTTATAGCCCTCATTATTCCAACGATATCCTGATCCAGGACCGCCATTTACATCTGTATCATACCGGAAACCACTGGAATCTTTATTATCCCAAACATAAGTATCTTTACGATGCTCTAATGTGACATAATCACGAGTAAACTCACCCGTTTGACGTCCTAAAGAAATATTAAAGCCATTAGATTTTCTGTCATAGGTAGCTTTCGATTGTCCTTTTTCGTTGTAATCTGTATATTCGTTTAATTGATTGTAGTAGGTTACCCCTAAAGATGTGCCTTTTCTATCAATCCATGGACGCAAGTAGGAAACAGAGTAGTTTTTATAACCTGCTGTGCCTCCAAACTCCCAGTGAACTTTCACTTTATCACCAGTACCGCGTAAGTTTTCTTCACCCACTTCTACAATACCTACAAAGCCATCAGCATCAGAATAACCTGCACCTAATGTAATCGTACCTGTTTTATGTTCTAGTACGTCCACTTCAATGTTCACCATTTCTTCTGTGGAGCCTTGTGTTAAACGTACATTTACATCATCAAAGAAACCTAAGTTATATACTTTCTCTACAGATCGACGTACTAAGAATTTATTAAATGGTTGTCCCACTTTTTGGTTAAATTCACGAGTAATCACACGATCTTTAGTCTTTTTATTACCATGTGGAGTAATACGTTCTACAATACCTTCTACTACAGATACGTGTAATACACCATTGTCATCTACAGCCATATCTTTTACATGAGCTAAAATATATCCATCACGTTGGTACGCTGCGTTGATACCTTGTACTTTTTCACCAACTGCAATAGTATTTAACACAGTGTTAGGTTGTACACCTAAATAGTTCAATAATACATCTGTTTTGTATACCGTATTACCCTCTACAGACACACCTTTAATCACTGGGTTTAAGGTTACATGATATGCTACTTTTACACCTTCTGGTACTTCTGTAAATACTGGTGTAATTTCTGAAAGAACACCGGAACCACCTAGGTTAGCAATCTCTTTAGAGATTCCTTCTACTGTAACAGCATCACCAATTTTACCTTGTAATAAAGAAAGGAAAGCCGGTTGATTTGCTTGGTCAAGACCTTCAATAGAAATATGAGTGATCGTTTTGCCTACATATTTTTGTAACTCCGCTTCAGTTAAGGATGTGAAATAACGAGCTTGTACTTGAGGAATCGCTGTTTCCACACCTGCCGCCTGTGCTTCTTCTAATTTATCACCACCAGCTTTTGTGATAACTTTAACTTCTTTGTCATTAGTAGCTAAGGAAGAGTTATCAACACGTTTACGTTGTTCTTCAATAGCATCACGTTGTGCAGCCTCAGACAAACCTTCACGAGCTGCTGCAATCGCTGCCTCTGTAGCCGTATCACCAGAGGCTACTGTTTCTTGGCGTGTAGTATTTTGCTTTCCTAAATCCTCCATGGATAATTTAGCAATTGTTTTGCCACTTTCAGTCGTAGTAGCAGTATCAGCAAATACTGGAGTTGTACTGATTGCCGCTAGGACAGCAAAGGTTAAAAATTTCTTATACGATAGGTTTCCCTTCATATATGTTCCTCCTTAGAATATAAAAGGTGCTAATCTCGCAAAATACGTCCACCAGTTTGCACTGCATGTACCATGTCTTTCGAGCTAATAGTAGGATCTTTTCTAGGTTCTACATTGGGCTGTGTTGTTACAACATGATTGGTTTCTATCACCGTCTCTACGGGCTTAGGTTCAGCCTGTTCTATGATTGGTGATTCTTTCACTACCACTGTGGAAGACACAGGTGCAGGTTTCACCTCTACCTTTGTTTCTATGACAGGAGTATGTGTTACGTTCCCTGCTTCATGTTGTGATAGCCACCAATGTGTTACCCCTATGACTCCTACTAATGCAATAGTTAACATAGCTCGTTGTGCGTAGGACACAATAGAGGGTCTACCCTCATTCATTTGCTTCATCTCTGCTTGAGCCAAGAATAAATGAAAGTTCCCCTTCACACTTCCCTTTGTAGCATAGGACTTAGCTGCTGCATCTAACCAAGCACGAACCATGCGAATGCGTTTTTCCATAGGTGTTGTTACAGGTTTCATACATTCCTCCTTTCATAACTATATAATCGTAGTTAGAAAGAAAAAAGTGAACCTATTTCTTACTATCTTTACTATTATACCAATGAACCGCTATTTTGCCTATTTTTTTCTGCTAACTTTCTTTATACTACTCTATTTTTTTAATATTTTAATGAAGAATCTATTTCAATTTCATTCCATTTGACCACAGTTCGCCATATATCCTAATCTATGCTATACTTATTCATAGCATATAAGGAGGTTCCTTATGGACATACTGATTAATATGGGCCTATCATTTCTAGTAGGTGTAGCAGCCCTCTTTCTTTTACTTGCGCTAGAACCACACAGTCATGGCGTATTAAATTCATCAGGTCGGATGAATCGATTTCAATTTATCATTGGCATACTATTTTTATCTGCTACTATGCATATTTTTAATATGTTTATCCAACAGCTATTAGATGTAGTTGTCATATTGCCGGCTTATTTTGGCATCAAAGTATTAGCTTACGCAGGATATATCATATTGCTCCCTCTATACTATACCCTATACATACGACGATTCAATGACATCGGATTACCAGGTCGTCTCCTTGGTATACTATTGGGTATGTATATTATTTGTACAAATTTATATCTACCATTAAAGAATATTTATATTCTGCACACTATTATTGTAGTAATTATACATGGATTCTTATCTTGTTTCCCTGGTTCTACTGGAAACAATCGCTACGGACCTCCTAGTCCTTGGCCAAGCAAACGTAAGAAAGGATAGTGATTATGGGACTCTTCGATTGGTTCACGCAAACTCCAGACCATATCATAAGCTATGCCCCTGGCGGTCATACATTGCAAGTTAAAATTACTTACAACACAAAAACAGGTCTATTTACGTATCGTGGTCGCTATGGTACACGTGCTAAGTTTTATGATACAGATATCGATCATATCGACAACAAAGAGGTGAGTCGCACCCATCGAGTCTTGCTCATTCAAGGTCGAGATACCTGTCTTGCCACATTAGATGTATTGACTAATTTAGTAAATGAAAATTTACAAGCCTGGATTGAATCTCGTGGCACTGTAGCCTACGATTATGATCAACAACAACGTGGATTATGGGTTAATACAGCTGCTGTGAAAGCTGCCATCGATGCAGGTCCTCCAGTGGAAACTGCTACCATTGAAGTAGAGGATATATCAGAGAATACTACCACATCTAATGTAGTACCAGCCATGGATGATCCCATTCTTCGTATCAAACAGTTAAAAGAACTCCTTGATATGGGGGCCATTACTGACGAAGAATTTCAACAGAAAAAAGAAGAATTACTCAATAAAATCTAAATACTAAAAGGACTGTTGCCAGTGTCTCTTTCACTGGAACAGTCCTTTTCTGTATTGTATTCAAAGTTCTCTTCTTTAGGGCTTTCCCTGTATCGATATATTTCCTGATAACCACTCTGATTTTAGATGTATTGCTGACACTATAAACCTATTACAGGAGATATACATTTTCTCTTATTAAGGCATAATAATGCCACTAACTAAGTTCGATACATGATCGATGTGTTGGCTTTCACAATAAGCGCTCATTTCACTAGCGATGATGCCAATAGCTCGTGGATCTACCATCGTTGCCGTCCCCACAGACACGATGTCAGCTCCTACTAGCATAAATTCTAAGGCATCTTCACCAGTCATGATGCCGCCGCCCCCCATGATTGGGATTTCAATAGCTTGTGCCACTTGATGTGTTAAGCGCAATGCCACTGGTTTCACAGCTGGACCAGATAAACCACCATAGATATTCCCCAATAATGGTTTACGAGTCCGTAGGTCTACAGACATCCCTAATAGGGTATTAATCATACTGATACCATCTGCACCTGCCGCTTCTACAGCACGAGCAATCTCTACGATGTCTGTTACATTGGGTGATAACTTCATAATTACTGGCAAATCTGTATGCCCTTTTACCGCTTTACATACAGCAGCCGCACTCTCCGCCTGCACACCAAATGCCATACCTCCGCATTTTACATTAGGACAACTAATGTTGACCTCTAAGGCTGCTATCCCTTCGACGGTCAATGTTTTTGCCATATATTCGTACTCTTCCAGTGTATTACCAGAGATATTCGCAAAAATTGGCACATCATATTGTTTTAAATTTGGTAATATATCTGCTACGAATGCTTCTGCTCCTGGATTTTCTAATCCGATACAGTTCAACACCCCAGATGGTGTTTCAGCGATACGTACACCAGCATTACCAGGTCGAGGAGTAGGTGTTAAACCTTTTACAGAAATTGCCCCTACCTCTGTATCAAGGTCTAAATATCCATCATATTCCAATCCGAACCCAAAAGTGCCCGATGCTGCTACAATAGGATTTTTCATGGAGATACCACAGAACTCCACTGCTAATTTAGGATCTACAGTAGCCATTAGAAAAACACCTCCTCAGCAGGGAATACAGGACCATCTTTACACACTTTATATCGTGTGCCACTTTTACCTTGGCATGCACAGCCTACGCAACCACCAGTACCACAACCCATGCGTTCCTCTAAGGACACTTGGCAAGGCACTCCCATTTGTTGAGCTACAGCGGCTACCCCTTTCATCATTGGTGTAGGACCACATGTCAAGACCACATCAAACTGCTCTTCTTTCATCAGCGTTTCCATCACAGTCGTAGGATATCCTTTAGTACCCAGTGAGCCATCATCTGTGGTGATGTGTACAGTCACAGGACTATCTTTAAATAAATCAGCCCAAAATGATTCACTTGCATTACGGAATCCTAATATCACATGAGCCTCTTGACCTGGTTGTAACCGATCAGCGATACATAGCATAGGCGCAATTCCAACACCACCACCCACTAATAACATGCGGTCTGCAGTGGTAAAAGCTTGACCTAATGGTCCCAAGCAATCTAAGGTATCCCCTTCTCGTAGCTGAGTCATAATCTCTGTACCTTTACCTACCACACGATATAATAAGTCGATGGTACCTGCTTCGGCATCAAAGCCGGCATAACTGATAGGTCTGCGCAACAAGGGAGCTGTGCCCCCTGTGACGCGAACATTGCAAAACTGTCCTAGTTGTGCCTCTTTTGCTTGTTTGGGTGCATATATGGACATTCTCCATACATCACTGCCTATTTGGGTGTTATGAATCACTCGACCCATTTCTACATATCCACTCATTTATGATTACTCCATTTCATAATCTTGCACTGCATCCACTGTAATAGCATCACCTGCGGTAGCTCGACTAGCTACAACATGTAATACTTCACGAGCTGTATCCAAAGATGTTAAGCATGGTACGCCCATTTCTACAGCTAAACGACGCAATTGGAATCCCTCTCGTTCTGGTTGTTTACCATAGGTTAGGGTATTTAGCATCAAATCTACTTTACCTTCACGAATAGCATCTGCACAGTTTGGACTACCTTCAGATAGCTTATTCACTATAGTGCAATCTACACCGTGTTCTGTGAAATAACGACCAGTACCACCTGTAGCTTGAATGTGGTACCCCAATTCGATAAAACCTTTTGCCAAACGGGCTGCTTCTTCTTTATCACGATCGGCTACGGTCATCAAAATATTGCCTTTATCTGGAATGCGCATATTGGCTCCGTGAATCGCTTTGAACAAGGCATCTGCATAAGTACGGCCAATTCCCATTACTTCTCCAGTAGATTTCATTTCTGGTCCTAGTGCAATTTCTACCAACCCCATTTTTGAGAAGGAGAATACTGGTGCTTTTACAGCCACATGTGGACGGGCTGGCACTAATCCAGTTGGTAATCCCAAGCTTTCCAAGGTTTCTCCTAAAGCAATTCGTGTTGCATACTCCACCATGTTGATACCAGTTACTTTACTAATGAAAGGCACTGTACGGCTAGAACGAGGGTTCACTTCGATAACATGTAACTCATCATTAACCACAATATATTGGATATTGAGTACCCCTTTTACCTGCAACCCTTGAGCAATGCGACGAGTATAATCTACGATTTGATTCGTCAACTCTTCCGACAAATGTTGTGCTGGATATACCGCAATAGAATCTCCAGAGTGTACCCCTGCTCGTTCCACTTGTTCCATAATACCCGGAATGCATACATCGATACCATCAGAAATCGCATCTACTTCTACTTCCATGCCTACCATGTAGCGGTCGATTAACACTGGGTGATCTTTCGATGCTACTACAGCTTCTTTCATATAACGATCTAATTCTTGGTCATTATATACAATTTCCATAGCACGACCACCTAGTACATAAGACGGACGGACAATCAATGGATATTGTAAGCGTTTTGCTGCTTCTAAGGCTTCTTCATCGCTAGTCACCAACGCCCCTACTGGACGAGGAATTTCCAATTTTGCCAATAATTCATCGAAACGTTCACGGTCTTCTGCCATATCGATGCTGTCTACAGATGTACCTAGAATATTTACACCTCTTGCAGCCAACGGTCCTGCTAAGTTAATGGCTGTTTGTCCACCGAACTGAGCAATAACCCCTACTGGATTCTCCTTGCGGATAATTTCCATCACATCATCTACTGTCAACGGTTCAAAGTACAAGCTATCAGATGTATCAAAATCTGTACTTACTGTCTCTGGGTTATTGTTAATAATGATGGATTTCATGCCCGCTTTACGCAATGCCCAAGAGGAATGAACAGAGCAATAATCAAATTCTACCCCTTGTCCGATACGAATTGGACCGGAACCAAGAACGATAACGCTGTTTTCACCACGTGGTACTACTTCATCTTCTGTGGCATAGGCACTGTAATAATATGGTGTGTGCGCTTCAAATTCTGCGGCACAGGTATCTACGTATTTATAGGTTGGATGAATATTCCATTCATTGCGTTTTGCCAATACGTCTTCTGCACTACAATTTGCATATCTAGCAATGACTTTGTCTGGGAAAGAGTAACGCTTCGCAGTTTTTAAATTTGTTTCTGTTACACCATTAGTGGCCAAATCTTTTTCTACTAATATAATATTTTTAATTTTATTGATGAAGAAAGAATTTATTTTTGTAATATAGCAGATTTTCTCTACACTAATACCCACACGAAGAGCTTGAGCGATGACATAGAGACGTTCATCATCCACTAATTGTAATCGTTCAATCAGTTGCTCAGGCGTTTCATGAGCAATCTTTTTCAGTTCAATATGATCTAATCCAATTTCTAAAGAACGAATGGCTTTTAATAGAGAACCTTCTAAGGTTCTGTCGATAGCCATAACTTCGCCAGTGGCTTTCATTTGCGTTCCCAACGTACGGTCCGCCAAATTAAATTTTTCAAATGGCCAACGAGGAAATTTTGTTACCACATAGTCCAAGGATGGTTCAAAGCACGCTTTAGTTTCCCCTGTAACTGCATTTGTAATTTCATCTAAGGTCATGCCGATAGCAACCTTAGCTGCTACCTTAGCAATAGGATATCCCGTTGCCTTAGAAGCTAATGCAGAAGAACGAGACACGCGAGGATTTACTTCGATAACATAGTATTGATTACTATATGGGTCCAAGGCATATTGCACATTACAGCCACCTTCAATTTTAAGATAGCGAATGATATCAACCGAAGCCGTACGCAACATTTGGTACTGTGTATCATTCAACGTTTGCGATGGTGCCACTACTACAGAATCGCCTGTATGCACCCCTACTGGGTCAATGTTCTCCATATTACATACAATGATACAGTTATCTGCGCGGTCACGCATCACTTCGTATTCGATTTCTTTCCAACCAGCTACAGATCGTTCTACAAGAATTTGATGGATTGGACTAAGCTTGATGCCACGAAGAGCAATCATGTACATTTCTTCTTCGTTATGAGCAATACCGCCGCCTGTGCCACCTAGTGTATAGGCAGGACGGATGATGATAGGGTATCCAATACGATTGGCAAAATCCACTGCCTCCGCCACATCACTGAAAATATCAGATTCTGGCACAGGTTGGTTGATACGTTTCATTGCCTCTTTAAACAATTCACGGTCTTCCGCTTGTTTGATAGCCTCTAAAGTAGTACCCAATAATTTTACATTATACTCCTTAAGGACTCCTGCCTCTGACAGTTCTACCGCCATATTGAGACCAACTTGTCCACCTAATGTAGCCAACACACCATATGGGCGTTCTTTACGGATAATCTCTGTAACAAACTCCAAAGAAATCGGTTCAATATAAACACGGTCCGCAATATCACGGTCTGTCATGATAGTAGCCGGATTGGAGTTCACTAATACAACTTCATAACCTTCTTCACGAAGAGATTGACAAGCCTGTGTGCCTGCATAATCAAACTCAGCTGCCTGCCCGATAATAATTGGACCAGAACCAATTACAAGAACTTTTTTCTTTTCCATCATTAACCTCTTCTCATCAATGTTTTAAAACGTTCAAACAAATATACATTATCAGTCGGACCCGGAGACGCTTCTGGATGATATTGTACCGACATAATCGGCAATTCATTATGCACTAATCCTTCTACAGTACCATCATTTACACTGCGATGGGATACGCGCAATCCAGAACCCTCTAGGCTTGCTTCATCAACTGCATAACCATGATTTTGAGAGGTAATATGAACACGATTCGTATCTAAATCTTTTACTGGATGGTTAGATCCACGATGACCAAAACGCAACTTATACGTTTCACCACCAAATGCACGAGCAATCAGTTGATGTCCCATGCAAATGCCAAAAATAGGTTTTTGGCCTACTAATTTTTTTATTTCTTCAACAATTTCAGGTACGTCTTTCGGATCTCCCGGTCCATTGGACAAGAAGATTCCATCAGGATTGCAAGCCATCACTGTTTCAGCTTTTGTATGAGCTGGGAAAATTGTCAATCGACACCCTTCGTTTTCCAAAGATTGAAGAATATTTTCTTTTACACCAAAATCGTACACAGCTACATGAAACTCAGCTGTATCTTGACCACGGCGACCTTCCCATTTTGTGGTAACACGCATAATGTGATCTGTCGCTAGTGGTTGCGCTAATAAAGCATCGATTTTCTCTTGTGGTGTATCTGTTGGGCAAATAACCCCTTTCATCACGCCATGGCTGCGGATAGCACGTGTAATTGCACGTGTATCCACATTGTATAAACATGGAATACCATGGCTTCTCATATATTCCTCAAATGTCCCCTCATTTTGCCAATTACTAGGGAACGTACACAATTCTCCTACAATCATTGCCTTGCAATAGGGCTTAGAAGATTGATCTACCTCACGTGTGACACCATAATTGCCTACTAATGGGTAAGTTAAAGTAATAATTTGATCTGCATATGACGGATCTGTTAAAATCTCTTGATATCCCGTCATCCCTGTATTAAACACTACTTCGCCAACGATTGGCATGCCCCCCAGCAATGTGCCCTCAAAGATAGTTCCATTTTCTAATACCAGTTTTCCTGTCACCCGATTACAACCCCGTCTTTCATTACAACTTGTCCATCTACTACTGTTAATTTTGCTCTACCAGTGACTGTCATACCATCAAATGGACATGATTTACCACGAGTGTAGAATTTATTTCTATCTACAGTCCATGTTTCATCTAAAGAAAGGACTGAGATATCTGCAGGTTTACCTACTTCAAGTACGCCACCGTCTACTCCAATTAATTGAGCTGGTTTAGTACTCATTAAATTGATGATTTCATCAATTGTGAGGATACCTGCTTTTAATACATGTGTAATTACTGCCGCAAAGGATGTTTCCAATCCTGTGAAACCATTCGCTGCACAGCAGAATTCCACATCTTTTTCTTCGTACGCATGTGGTGCATGGTCCGTAATTATTGCATCAATTGTGCCATCTTGTAATGCTTCTAACAACGCTTGGCGATGATCTTCAGAACGAATTGGCGGAGCCATTTTAAAGTCTGGATTATAATCTCGTAAATATTCATCTGTGAATACTAAATGTTGGCTTGTTACTTCACAAGTTACTTTGATTCCTTTTGCTTTCGCACGGCGTACTTGATCGACAGCTTCTTTTGTACTCACATGTGCAATATGGATATGTCCACCAGTCATTTCTGCTAGCATAATATCACGAGCTACCGCTAAATCTTCTGCCACAGCTGGGCGACCTTTTACACCCATTTCATAGGAAACGATGCCTTCATGCATGTGACCTTCACAAGTTAAGCTACATTCTTCTGCATGGTCTACAACCATTTTTCCAAACATGGATGAATATTCTAAAGCACGACGCATGAAAGCAGCACTTTCTACATAATGTCCGTCATCGGAGAAACCTACTACACCAGCTTCTGCCATATCACCCATTTCTGCAAGTTCTTTTCCTTGCAAGCCTTTAGACACAGCGCCCATAAAATCTACTTTTACTACCCCTGTCAATTCAGCTTGTTTACGCAATCCACGTACTAGTGGAGCATTATCCACAACAGGGTTTGTATTTGCCATAGTTACAACACGTGTAAATCCACCTGCTGCTGCCGCTTGCGTACCACTGTGAAAGTCTTCTTTTGCTTCTTGACCTGGTTCACGCAAATGCGTGTGAATGTCAATTAATCCAGGAGCTACGATAAGACCTGTTGCATCGTATACCTCTGCTTGATTCGCTTGTAAATTTTGTCCAATTGCTGCAATTACACCATTTTCTACAAGAATATCTGCTACTTCATGTTGTCCTTTTGCCGGGTTAACTACCGTACCATTTTTAATCAGCAAGCTCACTACCGTCACCTCCGATAATTGTTAAGTATAAAATCGCCATACGGATGGCTACACCATTACGCACCTGTTCTTGGATTACTGATGCATCATCATACGCCACATCTGGCGCAATTTCAAGACCTCTATTCATTGGTCCTGGGTGCAATACTAATACATCATCTTTTGCATTTTCTAACACAGATTTATTAATACCAAAGATACGTGCATATTCACGATTACTTGGGTATAACGCGGAGTGAATCCGTTCTAATTGGATACGCAATACGTTTACCACATCTGCATCTTTCACAGCTTCACGTACATCATGATGAACTGTAACACCCAATTTTTCTAGTTCTGGGTATACTAACGTACGTGGACCAGCTAGATGCACGTCAGCACCCATTGTTTTTAATCCATAAATATTGGAGCGCGCTACACGGCTGTGCATGATATCGCCTATGATAACTACTTTTAAACCTTCTAATGTAGGTTTATGTTCTAAGATAGAGTACATATCTAATAAGGCTTGTGTTGGATGTTCATGAGCTCCATCTCCAGCATTGATAATAATTGGATCCACACATTTTGTGGCATATAAAGGAGCTCCTTCTTCACTAGAGCGCATTACGATGGCGTCTGTTCCCATATAAGACATCGTTAATAATGTGTCACGGAAACTTTCCCCTTTTGCCATAGAGCTACCGCTCTTGGAAATGTTGATGACATCAGCCCCTAAATATTTACCTGCTAACTCAAAAGAACTTCTTGTACGTGTACTATTCTCCATAAACAAGTTAATAATAGATTTGCCTTTTAATAATGGATGTTTCTTATTGTCCGATAAAACAATTTTTTTCATTTTTTTAGCTACACGTAAAATGAGTTCAATTTCTTCTTTTGACCGACCTTGCAGTCCTAATAGGTGCTTACCTTTTAAGCTGATTTCTCCCATCATAGCCTCCTTTGTAGTACTTCTATTACACGCAAAAAGACCCCTTGCCGTAAGGCAAGAGGTCGCATAGTTATAGTGATTCTATTATAGAGTACACCTATAGATATAGGTAAAGACTCCTACTACGTTCCCTTACTAGCCTCACAGGACTAATTTAAAAGGTTCAAATTACGCTCTTCGGTCTCTCGTACCGATTCATTAAGCTTATAAGTATTATAAAGCAAGGACGCTTATACGTCAAGATATTTCTGTTACTTTTACTATGCTAACAGGAAAATACAAAATGATTAATTAATTTACAAAATAGTATTTTTGATCTCAAAAAATCAAAATAATTTAAAAATACTATGCACAGATATTACTGCAATATAGGCTGTAATTAAAACAACAACCCAACCTAGATAATATAAGACTTTTGGATGTAAATAGTCTCCGACTATATCCTTTCTACGAGTAGCAATCAACATAACAGATAATGTGATTGGTAAGATAAATCCATTTACTGTACCTGCTACAATCATTAATGATACTGGCTTTCCTATAAAAATTAAAATAAACGTTGAGATCGCAATAAAGAGCATAATAACACTTTTTTCATATTTATTTATTATAGGAAATAGGGTTTTACAAAAAGAAATAGAAGTATATGCAGCGCCTAAAATAGAAGTCAAAGATGCGCATAAAAATATAATTCCAAAAATCATGTACCCAAATGAACCTGCAGCTATTAAAAATGTGCTTCCTATTGGATCCTTAGGATCTAATATCGCGCCTGATGTCACCACTCCTAAAACAGCTAAAAACAATAAAACTCTAACAAAAGCATCTATTAGTATTCCCCAGAAGGCAGATTGGCGTACATGATGTAAATTTTCTTTTCCTGTAATATTAGCATCTATAAGTCGATGTCCGCCGGAAAAAGTAATATATCCACCAACCGTTCCACCAATCAATGTCAAGGTAGCTAACCAAGGAATATAGTCTGGCATAATCGTATGTGTAATAGCCAATTTTACCGGTGGATGCGTAGAGTACGCAATAAATCCAATCAGAGCTATCATTACCATACCCAGCATTTTAGAAGTTCCATCAAGAATATTCTCGGCTTTAGGCAATATAAAGAGAAGCATAGTAATAATTCCACTTATAGCTGCACCTATATTAATGTCAATTCCAGCTACAATATGGAGTGCCATCGATGCTCCGCCAATATTTCCTATATTAAAAACTAATCCACCTAAGGCTACCAAGAATGCAACTACATAGCCAAGTCCTGGTAATATTTGATTAGCAATGTCTTGTCCTCGCTTATCTGATACACTAATAATTGTCCACACATTAAGCTGAGCAATAATAGAAAAAATAATCGATAATACAATTGCAAAGCCAAATTCCGCTTTAAGTTCAGCTGTGAATGCTGCTGTCTGCAACATAAATCCTGGTCCGATAGATGAAGTTGCCATAAGAAATGCTGCACCTAGTAAAATTGATGTTCTCTTATTCTGTTTAATTAACTTCATATATCCACCTTATGCTCAAGCTCCGAATTATCATACTTGCATATACATCTATTGCCATAATAATCATTAAATGTAATTATTTAAAAAATAAATGTGGGATTATGCTCATATGCATAAATCCTCACATTCATTTTAAAAGTTTTATTACTTATAACTAATCATGTGGAATTACATAATCCACAGGATCTATTATTTCATATCTTTTTCCACTGCAAATTGTATTGACCATAGATTGTAACCCTTCTACAACAATATTTTTAGCCATACTTGGTTGACCCGGCTTAGTTACTACTTGTTCTGGCAAATATGGTATATGTACAAATCCACAACGAATATTCGTATTGGCAACTTCATGTGCTACACCATAAAAAATATGATTGCAAACAAAGGTACCTGCGGTATTTGAAATACTAGCTGGAATTCCTTGATGTTGTAAACCACTAACCATATCTTTAATCGGCAATGTGGCAAAATAAGCTGGAGCTCCACCTTCTACAATAAATTCATCTTTAGGTTGGTTACCTTTATTATCTGCAATGCGGAAGTCATCTATATTAATAGCAATTCTTTCTACCGTAATATCTGGTCTTCCACCAGCTTGACCTACTAACATAATTGCTTCTGGATGATGCTCTTCAACAGCTTGTTTTACAGCATTTACACTATCATATCGAACTGTTGGCACCATTTTTGTAACAACTTTATAGTCGTTTACCATATATCCTTCTAATTCTTTAACAGCTTCCCAAGCTGGGTTTATAGCTTCTCCACCAAATGGATCAAACCCTGTTACTAAGATTGTTTTCATTATTAACCGCCTCTTAATATGACTATACAGGTATTTATTTTTATTATATTACTTTAGAATACCATGAAATAATACATAAGTAATATGTTAAATACTAATAAAGATACTGCTACAGGCCATTGCGCCTTAATAACCCCATATTGGTCCTTCATTTCTAATAAAGCCGTTGGCACAATATTAAAATTTGCTGCCATTGGTGTCAATAATGTTCCACAATACCCTGCAAGCATAGCAATTGGCCCTATCATTGCAGGATTTGCATTATGCATATTAATTAACATAGGTATTCCAATACCCGTTGTCATCATTGCAAAAGCCGCAAATGCATTTCCCATAACAATTGTAAATAGTGCCATACCAAGGCAATATGTAGCCACGACCGCAAAAACATTATCAACTGGGATTACACTTGATATTCCTGTAGCAATAACCTTGCCTACGCCAGCAATACCAAAAACATAACCCAATGCTGCTAGCAATTGTGATAAAATAGCTGTCCACCCAATTGCATCTATCAGGCGACGACCTTCATTAAATCCTTGATGTACTGATACTCGTGTTAAAAACACTGCTACAAATAGAGCAACCATCGCAGCAATACCAAGTCCTACTAAAGCACCTAGTTTAGTAAAGATTCCAACTAAAAATGTAACAACACCGACTAACAATGCTGGCACAAAAATGGCATTGCCAATTCTTTTAGACTCAGACAGCTTCATTTCTGTAGAAGATTCATTATAAAAACCTTTCCCCAACTGCTTAGTAGCCACTATAGCTGCCATAAAAATTACCATCCATCCATTAATTTCATCTGGTATATACTTTCCAAACATAAAACTAATAGCATAGGTTAACCAAAATAATCCTGTTCCTACACGTTTTGTATTTTCTTTATCATTAAAGGATTGTATAGCAACAATAGTTAACACTATTCCTGTTAATATATAAACAATTTCTAATGCAGGTAATCCAAACAACTCCATACATACACCCCCTCTATATACTTAACGTATCTTTAGCAATTAAATCTTTAACTTTTTTATCAAAAAGGATATATCTAATACTCGCTAGAATATATGCAGTAATGGCTGTTGGAATACAATATAAAATCATTTCTGCTAAATTGATTGTAATACCAGCCTGTTCCATAACTCCTTTTATCAATAATATTCCTCCTGCCGCAATAAAAATATTTTGGCCAAAAAAGTTTCCAATATTATCAGCAGAAGCCGCCATTGCTCTGATTTTATCAATTGTCTCTTGTGAAACTTCTTGTCCATGTAATGCAGCGGCTTCAGCCATTGGAGCAATAAGAGGTCTAACAAACGCAGGCATTCCTGCTAAGGAAATACCAAATGCTACCGTTACTTGTCTTATTAACATATAAAGCATGCATATTCTTCCCGCAGTTGCTGCATTAATTTTACCGATTAAATATCCCGCACGTTCTCTTAAGCCATGACGTTCCATAATCCCTACTACTGGTAAAATCAGTATAAATAAAGACATATATCGATTAGTTACAAATGCTTTTCCTATAGCAGCTATTGTTTCTCGAAATCCTACACCACCAACTAGACCTGTGACAATACCTGCTAGCAAAATGACAAGCAGTGCATTGAATCGAAATGCTAACCCCAAAATCATAATAACTATTCCCGACAAAACTAGCATAAAGATCCCCCTTTCAAAGGAATAATAAAACATATCTTAATTATACAAAATTTCCCGCTTTTTTTATAGGTCTATCATATCACTTATAGTTAAAAGCATTGCTTACTAACAGGAAAATCTTATTCAGAATAATCATAAAAAATTCTAGTCCATACTCCATATCAGAGCTTATCGCCTCGAATGAAAAAGACCGCCATTTCTGGCAGTCTTTTTCGGAGTGTTATTATATTGCAACCTATTACATAGGTAGAAAACTTATAATTTAGCAATAACTTCTTCAACAAATGCTTTTGCATTAGCTAAGTCGTTTTCGTCTGGATGAGATGCAGCTTGTGCATGACGTGCATCACGTTCAGGGCTTTTACCATGGTTATGGCCTTCTGGGAACATTTTGTACATCATTTCGATTACTTTCGGATCTACTTTACCTTGGCATTTGAAGTAACCTACTGGTGTTTGATCATTTGGTAACAATTTCGCAGCTGCTTCTACAGTTTCTTGTGCATGAGGAGATACTGGAGGAACCCCTAAAGTACAGAATAAAGCTACTTTTTCATTTGTGATTTCTTTAAGTACTGCTTGTGCCGCTTTATCAGCGTTACCTTGGTCTGCCCAGAAACCCATAAATACTACATCGTAAGATGCTAAATCAGCTGGAACTTCTTTCACAGATACACATGGTGTACCAGCAGGCAAAGCACTTGCCATAGCTTCTGCTACTAATTTTGTATTGCCTGTACGGCTTGAGTAAACTACGATTGCTTTCATTCATTTTCCACACTTCTAGGAAGTGCGCTCCTTTTACATAACATATAAATACTATAAATAGTATATCATTATTTTTGTATCTAACATTGTAGCCTAAGGCACAATGTTCATTTATCAGATATACATCCGCAGGCATTGCCTGCGGATACTGCACTCTTATTACTGAAGTGATTTTAAACGTACTATAGTATGATGCAGCCTACCAACTTTGACCTGGTATACCTGATTCCACTCTATGAGTGGCTATAGAACTATTACAGGAAACTATATTGTTTGGTTTGGTAAGGTGTGTAGGAGTTCACCTGTAATAGATACTACCTAAATATTTTTCTTAAATGGACTATGTCCTACTGTGCCATGAGCACGTGTAGTTTCCATATCTGTAGGATGCCCTTTTGGAATGCCCGCTGGATGTCCTTTTGGAACACCTGCTGGATGACCGCCTGCTCCCTGTGGATGTTTCGCCACACCTTCAGGATGACCACCACCTACATGTGGATGATCTTTTGGTCTACCACCATGGTTTTGAGCCGCAATATTTTCATGTAACAATGTGCTTTCACCCGTTAAGATGTACTGAACACATTCAATAACGGTTTGTGTAATATTGACATTCCAGAATCCACCAGCCGTTGTTAAGCGATATAATACGCCATTATATTCCATCAAACCACGAGTTACCCAAGTATCAAGCAACCAACGTAAGTCCTCTAGTTTTGCATCCATTTCGATCAAAGTGTCTAGATTTAAAACACCTCGTTCCAAGGAACTGATTACATAATTAGAGAATTCTTGTAGTTCAGATTGTTTCATAAGAACCATGAATGGTTTCTTACCTTCTTCTACAAGAGCCTCATATGGAGGCAATACACGGTGCAACATTGTCATGTATCCACCTAAATTACCACCAGCACCACAACCAAATGGATACATTGGGTATCCCGCTTTCGCCATAGTGTTGTACATTGAGCGTTCACGCGGTGCACGGCTCCAATGAGCTGCACTTAAACGTGTAAAATCACGTTTCATCAAGTATTTTACAGCTGCCTCATACATTAATGCTTGTTCTTTAGTGGTAGCTGCTGGGCTTACTTTGCCGCGTTCAATTAAGCTTTGTAAATCACTATTTTCAAAAACATTTAATTGATACAAATCCATACCATCTGCTGCGGATTGTTCAAGAAGTTTTAAGTCTTCCATCCACACATCCATCGTTTGATCTGGTAAACCATAGATTAAATCCACAATTACAGAACATTGTTGGTATGCTTTTAATTGTTCTAATCGAGACAACACTGTATCTTGATCATCTAAACGTCCCAATTGACGTCGTACGTGAGTATGGAAAGACTGTACCCCTAAGGACATACGGTTGACACCGTGGCTCATCCATACATCCATTTTTTCAGGCACCAAGTCGTGAATACGACCTTCTAATGTCAACTCATAGTCATTGGCCAACGGGAAATATTCTTGGATGGCAGACAACATGCGTTTTGCATTATTAGCAGATAATGATGTTGGCGTACCACCACCAATAAAGATAGTGTGAATCAAACCATCACGGAACCGTGGTTGATCGGCAGCCATTTGCATTTCTTTCAATAACATATCTACATATTTATCTTCTGCATCTTGATTCGTAGCATGTTGATAGAATCCGCAGTACGTACATTTAGTTTGACAGAATGGAATATGAATATATGCCGTTTGCATTTGCCCTGGAACAGGTGGTTGTTGCATTAATTCATTCCATACACGTTGTGCCTCATCCTTTTCTAAAGGACGCCCACTTAGACCAGCATGTACTGCACGTTTGCTTGTAAAAGCATGTGTCAACGGCGTTGCTGTATCAAAACCAAGTTGAATATTACGTTGTTCCTCCGACATGGAGTCAAATAAACTTTTTAAATCCATAATTCCTCCTGAATTATTTCTTGTGCCTTTGCACTAGTCACCATTCAAAGTGTAGTACACTGTGAATGTATTTGATACTGATGAGCCACTACCATTTGGATAATTGCCTATGCCATAGACAACATCTTGGGTATGACTGTTTAAAATACCAGGTCCTCCACCTGCCGAAACAGAGGCTATATTACCGCTCGCATCAATGGTTACGCTAACTGTAACACTACCTTGTAAGTTACGTTTTACTGCCATTGCAGGGTACGTACCTTGTGCTTGGGCTTGTACAGTAGCCACAAATCCTGCCCAGTCAAACGGTGCATTACCAGATGTAGTACCTACACCATCTCCATTACCTCCGCCACTGCCAGAGCCAGATCCACCACCGCTACCAGAGCCGTTACCGCTACCATCGCCAGTACCGTTTCCTGTTCCGTTACCGCCACCAGATCCACCACCAGTACCTTGGTTTGTAGATGTTCCATCACTTGCACCTGTAGCTGCGTTGGTAGATGTTGGCACATTCACAGCATCATCAACTGGCACTGGAGATGATAAACTTTGTTGCGCTGCTTGTACTTTAGCTTGTACAACTTCTTGTGAAAGTGGTTGAGGGAAAGATACCCCGCCGCCACCGCCACCGCCACCTGCGGATGCTTTTAAATCGTCGGAAATAGACATGTCAATTTCAAAAGCATTTTCGGTTTGTTTATGCTCTACTACGGATACTAAAGCAATACCTAACACAACAGCTAGGACAATGTGGATTACAACAGAGATTATGTAGGATTTTTTCCAGGAAATATATTGTTCCATGTGTCATCCTTTCTAGCTAGCAGCAATTGAGAACTTCTTAACCCCAATCGTTTTTAGCATATCCATAATGGCAACCACGAATCCATGTTGCGTATTTTTATCTGCTTGTAATAGTACCGCTGTATTTGGATTTTCTCCAATTTTGCTTGTAATATAGTTACGAGCTTCATCGATACTATATGGTTTAGAGTCAATCAAGATATGTCCTTCTTTATCCAATGTAAGAATGATAGGACTTTGTTTGACTTGTGTTGCTGATTGTGCTTGCGGTAATTGTACACCCAAGGACTTTTGTGCCACCGTTTCAATACTGTTCATCATGAAGAAAACCAGTAAGAAGAAAATGATATCGATCATTGGCACAATCATGAACTCAGGTTTCATTTTTAATCGACTATTTTGAAACATGAGAATCACTCCATTGTTCTTTCATACCATTTAATAACACTACAGATAAAGTTTCTGTATCATTGATAATTGCATCCATACGATGACTGAAGTATGTGTACACACAGAATGATAAGATAGCCACTAACAAACCAGTAGCAGTCGCAATCAAGGCTTCACCAACGCCGCCAGAAATAGCGGATGCACCAGCACCATTATCCAATACACTGAACGTGCCAATCATACCAGATACTGTACCTAATAAACCTAATAATGGAGAAATTGTTACGATAGCGCTTAAGTAGTCCAAATGAATTTTTAAATGAGAGGCTTCAATCATCATTTGTTCGGAAAACGCATTTTTCATACTTGTTTCGTTTTTGGAGTATGTTAATCCTGCATTCAAGATACGACCAGTTGCCGTTTGATTTGCCTCACATAACTCTTTCGCTTTCTTCCAATCATTATCTTTTATTGCAAAATACACATCATGACTAAATTCCTTTAGCAATGCAGTATTAGCTTTGAAATACGTATAACGCTCAATTCCAATTGCGATCACAATGATTGACAAAATAACCAATGGATACATTACTAATCCACCGCTGTTAAATAAATGTACAATGTATAAAAGGCTGTCCATATTATTACCTCCATTAAAAAAATATGATAATTTTTATCAGCTTATACTTATAATATCAAATTTAATAATTTCAAATCTACTCTAAATAGCTTCTACTTAATCCATTCCGACATTTTATTTATTTTCCTATATTCACTAGGTTTATGTCCCATAATAACCCGAAATGCTTCTGCAAACTTACTAGCATTTTCATAGCCATATCGGTTAGCTATGCTGAGAATACTATCATCTGTATTAGTTAAATCCTTTGCCGCCTCCTTTATCCGCATGTGCTTAATATATTGATGAATGCTACTACCATAAATCCCTTTGAAACATTTTTTCAATGCTGTCGGTGCTAATCCATATGTTTTTGCCAACTCTTCAATAGTCGGTTTTTTGTGCAAATTTTTCATCAAAAATTCGTGCATACGTTTCACACTTTCCACATGTTTTCGTTCAAAATATGGCATACAGCAATCATCATCTGATGCGATGGTGCTTAATAACAATATGATTTCCATACATTTCAATTGAAATAACTGTGGCATCACTTCATCGGGAAGATCATATAAACTTTTAAAAATGTCACTAAGTTTAGATTCTCTACGACATACAAACCCAAATTCAAAATCCTGACAAAAGCGATTACATATGTCACGAAGATCAATCCGATCATGTCCTACGAACTTATTCACCATCTCTTGGGCCTTGGGGATATAAATAGATAAATTGATACCTTTGTAATAAGAGGTAGGAAACTTTGTAGAGTGCACATAGCTAGGTGACTCTTTCCACCCTACAGAAATATCGTTTTCATCCATATATAATACTTTTCCATTATCAAAGGCGCACTCAATACGCCCTTCTTTGCAATAATGGATTTCAAACATACCATCTAAGGGTTTTGCACGGTGACGGATTTCTTTCATGGTCACCTCTTGGAACGTCAATTCTACTCCACCGAATACAGGATAACTATACATCTTTGCCTTACCTCGAGGCGTATTCATCTCATAAATGGTGCCATGTTCCACCTCGGTGGCAGACAACATGTCTATATCCATTACTTTAGGTTTGAACTTTTCTATTTTTTTCATACAATTTTGATTCATGCTCCTCCTTTCAAAAAAGCCCATTTGCTGTCTCATACGACTAACAAATGGGCCTCATTGCCGAACTACATCGCCTACTTTAATCTGAGTATCATTTCTATTACTCATTATATTTATAATTAGCAATGATTGTCAATATAAAGTTTGTCTATCTAGATTGTTTTAAATTATATCATAAAATTTCAATTTGCATAGTTTCTTATATCACTAAGATTATTTGCTTATATACAACTAATTAAATCACTATTAATTTAAGATACCTTTTTGGATTATTTATATAAAGACTTGATTATTTTCCCAAAATTTTATGTACTAAATTAGTCACATATTGCGATCTACTACCATCTGTATTCTCACGTTCTGGAACTTGTGGAATCAACAAAAGTCTAACTGGTAAATTAGACGCCCCTGGTGACATGTATTCTAATAGTAAATCTTCTGGTCTATCAAATACATCTAATAGCTGTGTGTCATAAATAGTTTCATGTCCCAAATACGGACCTTTTACAGGCACATCATAGGTGCGTACACCTTTAGAAGATGTAATCCTGAATGTGCCACTAAAAGCACCACCTAATGGATTAAAATACAAGGCATAGGGAGTGTTTCCTTCTGTGCGTAACACATATACATTAGAAATACCATAATTACCTTTGTTTTTCACCAGCTTATTGTTACTAGTCTCATCAACACCACTAATAAAGGCATCTTCTCGATCATTGGCAATTTCAAAACTAGCTGGACCTGCCTCACTATTAAACTGCGGTTCCACCACATGGAATCGACGCATTCCTTCATAAGTACCCCGTAACTCTACTTCATCTATAGGATGAATTGGCAATAAAGGCAAGCCATACGTAACTGTTGACTTAGGTTCCATCACCGCCACAGATGCATATACTGGTTCCGTAGTAGAAAAATCGATAATACCACTGAATAAATCATCTTGATTCATCAGTACTTTTTCCAACTCAGTAAAAATAGGTCGTACTTCCCCAGGGCGTAATACAAATTCTGTACCACTAGTATTGTGTGATACTAATGAAATAGTTCTTGATGTAGTATCCTTTTTAATTGCCTCTTCAATTTTTTTTGCCTTTAGTTTCTTCGATTGTGCAAGACTCTCTTTTTCTTTTTTAATTTCTTGTTGTAATGCTTTAGAACGAACCGGAATCGTTACACCTTCATTCGCCCAAGCACCTAAATCTAATGCAGTACTATTCACTTCTTTTTTCGAAAGCTCTCGTCCCACTTTAAAATAGTCAGGACTTGGTTTCGCATAGATAGCTCGTTCAATCTCTACAAATGCTGGAGCATTTCCCTTATTTTCCAACAAAATACCTACTTTCATAGGTTCTGTTCGTTCGTTCACATGATAAAAGTAAATACGGCTATTTCCTCTCAGTGTACCTGCCGCTACAATCCCCGGCTCTTTTACATATTCTGGGCTATCGGACAATAATAAAGTATCTATCTCTTTAACAGTTTTTACCTCTAAGGGTGTAAATGTATACTCATCAATATTTACCGTTCTCGGTGCTTGTCCATACGTAGTGCCTAGCCCAAGTACTGTTAAAATGCTCCCTAATAACCATTGTTTCCATTGTATTCGATTCATTAATTTCATACTACCTCTATTCTATCGTAAGCCCCTCTGGCTCCCACTGTAAGGCGAGGGCTTCTAATTTACGTAAACGATGTCCAATACCAGATTTTGTCAATTCTCGTTTGTACTTTGTTTCATAGGCATCTACCAATTCTTGCAAACTACCATCCGGAAATTCTTGACGTAATATAGCTGCCTCATAAAGACGAACTGGCAAGGAGTCGAGACCTTGATGTTTATCAATAATACGTATCGCATCTAATTGACGAACTGCTGCATTCACCGTTTTTTGTAAATTTGCTGTTTCACAGTTTACTTGACGATTAATGGTATTACGTACATCTTTCATAATTCGTACATTTTCAAAATTCATCAGCGCTGATTGAGCTCCCATAATTTGTAAACAGGAGGTCACCGCATCCCCTTCTTTTAAATATACTACAAACTCCTCTTTGCGCTCTACCTTTCGAGCATGCAATCGGAACATCTTTAAGACACGAATAATTTGATCTGCAAAGTTTTCCTTTGTAGTCATAAACTCTAAATGATAGTCACTTTGCGGCTTATTCACGGACCCACATCCCAAAAAAGCGCCTCGCAAAAAAGCCCTTCGTGATTCCATGTCCTTTAACCATTCATCTGGAATCATAGCATCCACAGGCCATAATTGTAACTCCTCTAGAGCAAGACGACTCTGTTCTGTAGGCTCTACCGTCAACGTATACATGTTCTTTTTGCGTAGGTTTAGCCCTTTACGCACTAGCACAGAAGTAGGCAAATCATACTGTTCTTTAATAATTCCTAGCACTCGTCTAGCTACTGCATTATTGGCCGTCACCAAACGTACCCCTACGCGTCCTTGCATACCTAGTAAAATGGACCCACCCATCCGTAATAAACAAGAGGCCTCTACCTTGGATGCCCACGCATCTTCTGTTTTAAATTGGCACAATTCATTTTTTACATCTTCTGCAAATGACATAGCCTCTCCTTTACTATTTCTACTAGAAAATAGAGCCTTTAGAGGCTCTACTTTCATACTTAATGATCTTCTCGCTGTAAGTAATATTCTAAAATGTGCGGTTCAATATCCGTCTGCAAAGCATAGACAACATCCATGACCACTTTCGCTAACCGATCAGAATTGTGGACCGCTTTATCTTGACTATCTACAAGATTTGCACGAACTGTCCGAATCCCCATCGATTGCAACACGTCCATATCTACGTCTACTGGTTCTTGCCCCGCTTGTTTATAGTGTTCTAATGTGGCATCTTGGATTCTGTTATCATTCACAAGAACTGTATCGATAATTCCCACCTCACTATGTGCTTCAATGGCTTTCACATGGTCAGACACAGTATACCCATCTGTTTCACCTGGCTGCGTCATCACATTGCAAATATAAATCTTAGCCGCTTTAGAGTTAGCAATGTGATCCGCTACCTTATCAATTAATAGGTTCGGCATTACCGAAGTATATAAACTGCCCGGGCCTAAAATGATGGCATCGGCTTCATCAATAGCTTGCAAGGCAGCTCCTACAGGAGATGGTCTATGTGGCTCAGTATAGACCTTCGCAATTGGCTTACCCGCATTAGGGATATTACTTTCCCCTTCTACGATGGTACCATCCGTCAATTTAGCAATCAGTTTGATTTCTTCTGTAGATGACGGAATAACACGTCCCCGAACTCGCAAGATCTTGCTAGAGGCTTCTAAGGCTTTTTCCACATCATCTTTCAGCACTTGAGTCATTGCTGTTAAGAATAAATTCCCAAAACTATGGCCCGATAATTCTGCTCCTTTAGTAAATCGATACTGGAATAGTTCTTCCATAAGTCCTTCTTTTTCCGCTAATGCTACTAAACAGTTGCGTAAATCTCCAGGAGCAATCATTTGAAAATCTTCTCGTAACCGACCAGAAGAACCTCCATCGTCTGCTACTGTAACAATAGCGGTTAAATTCGTGGTTTTACTTTTTAGCCCTCGCAATAGCATAGACAATCCTGTACCACCGCCAATCACTACGATTTTTGGTCCTTGTCCTAAGCGAATTTTTTCAAAAATATAATCACTCACACCATCTTCTGTATTAGGCAAAATCGCATTCACAATGGTCTGAATGAGCTTACGTATCCCCCACAACATAGCTACCATACCCGCCACAATACCTGCTAAACCAAGACTGGCTATGACCGTATAGTTATAGGAGCCTGTGAGATGGAATAAAAATTCTAAGAAAATATCTTCAAAGTTGCTAATCCACTGGTAGTTCATCATCATAAGGACACCCACTACCAGCCAAATCGTGCCTAAAGAAAATAGGAATAGCCACCGCTTAATATTAATGCCTGGCGCAAACCAGCGCATCCAATTATTATATTTCATAGGCTTGAGAGACGAAAGAATCGTCCCACTCCTTTCTTTATAGGTCTAATCTAGAACGTGGATTCACATCTTCTTCTACATGATTACGCATCATATCACGATGTTCCACAGAAACATTACAGCCTTTTTCTTTCAAATGTGTATATAATGCCTCTGCCATTGCTACGCTACGATGCATACCGCCTGTACAGCCTACAGCTACCACAAATTGGCTTTTTCCCTCTTGTTCATAGTTTGGCACAAGGAAATCTAGTGTAGTAAAGAAATGCTTTTTAAATTCATCAGTCACTTCAAAGGAGTGAATATACTCTTTTACCACAGGTACGCGCCCCGATTTATGACGATATTCGGGAATGTAGTATGGGTTCGGCAAAAATCGCACATCCCATACCATATCCGCATCATTAGGCATGCCAAATTTAAATCCAAAACTTACCACTGTAATAGCCATGCCATCTGTTTGTTCTTTCACGTGACTAAAAGTACGGCGCATAAATGATTTCAAGGCAGATGTTTTCATGTTTGTGGTGTCGATAATATGATCCGCCTTGCTACGTACATCCGCCAAGAGTGCCCGTTCTTGTGACAGTCCTGTACTAATACGACCTGATGGTGCCAATGGGTGACTACGACGTGTTTCTTTATACCGGCGAATCAAAGTATCATCGCTAGCTTCCATGAACACAATTTCATAAGGCACACTCATAGCCGTCAAATCATCTAAAGCACTGTTTAAATCATCAAAAAATTCACGACTGCGGATATCTACCACTAAGGCTACTCGACTCACTTTAGTGCCTGCACTTTGACGACAAATTTCACTAAACTTAGGAATCAACACAGGAGGAATATTGTCGATACAGAAATATCCCATATCTTCCAAGACTTGCATCACTTGTGTTTTACCTGCTCCGGACATACCGGTCACAATGATTAAACGAAACCCTTCCATGAGGCCCTCCTACAAAATTTTATAACACATTCGCTTCAATCCATTTAGCGACCCCATCGTTTTCATTTGTGTCGCATACTTCTTTGGCAATTGTCTTCACATGTTCCTCTGCATTCCCTACTGCCACGGAATGACCTGTTACTTGTAACATAGAAATATCATTTTCTGAATTACCAAAGGATACCATATCTGTTAAACCGATGCCCAATTGCTCACCCATAAAAGCCAAGGCTTCCCCTTTAGATACATGAGGTGCTACGATTTCTAAAAAATTTACCTTAGACCGAACTAAATCAACCATATCGCCTACTTCTTTGGAAAGAATAGCAATCACCTCTGCCATACGTTCAGGTTCTTCCACTACTAATAGTTTGTTTGTCCCTTTTTGAGGTTCATAGATCGCATCTCCTACATACATAGCCTTAGCACCTGTAATCTCTTCATAAAGACGAGAAAACTCTGTTTCACTGTGTACTAACAATTCATCATCAATATAGGACTGAATATAGATATTATGCTCTTTTGCGATGGCTAATACCTTATGCGCTACCTCTGGTGGAATAGCTCGTTCCCAAATAAGTTCCTTGCTTTCCACACGTTGGATAACTCCGCCAGAATACAATACCATCGGTACATCACCTAAGCCTAAGCGATGTGCTACAGGATATGCCGTTTGGTACATTCGACCTGTGGCAATGAGTACCTCAATTCCCTTGTCCTGTGCTTTTTTTAGGACTTCTTTTGTATAATCAGACACGGTATTATCATCACGTAACAGCGTATCATCTAAGTCTATAGCTAACAATTTCATGACATCACTCCTTTATCATATCTTTCATTATACCATATAACAACGTATAACTACTGCATAAGTATTACTAAGATACAAATAATTCTATCTAACATGATACAAATATAGCTCAACCACGAATGTTGTCCACAACGCTTAAATTAGTAGCCACCACATTGGCGAAAAGCAAAAAAATACGACAGGTTTATAATCCAGTATGGTACTGGTATGCAAACCTGTCGCAATTTCATCACTTTATAATTTAATACCCTATTGATACATTAGGAAAACAGATGATCTATACCATCCATATCCAGAATCGTGCCAATCGTAAATGGTCCAAAGATACCAAAACGAGCACTTACTTCATCAAATCGCATTTCATTGACAATTTTTTTAAACTGAATTGGATCATCACTCATCAATGTAATACCCCATTCCCAATCATCCATGCCAAAAGCACCCGTCGTAAACTCTTTGATAGTGTCTTCATATTTTTTGCCAATTTGTCCATGAGAACGCATCATGCTACCACGGCTTTGACGATCCAACATATACCAATTATCTGTTAGATTACGTTGCTTCGCCATAGGATAAAAGCACATACACGCCAATCTAGGAATTTTTGGATATAACCGAGCTTGTACTTTTGGATGGTCTTTCGGAGATTTCACATAATTGCTTACTTCAATCACAGATACAAAAGAAGATTCTGGCTGTAATACACTAAAGATTGGTAATTTTTTTAGTGTCAATTCTACTTCGTTCAAATCTTGCAAGCTTGGTTGCAAGAACCAAAACATAATATCTCCCTTGTGACCATTGATTTGGTACATAGCATAGCTACTTGTATGGGCCTCATGAGCTGTTTCTAAATTCCCAATAAATGCTTTGAAAGATTGCAATACTTCAATTTGTTGCTCAGCAGACCAGCTTCTCCATTTTTCAAAATTGATGGAATAATTAGCGTGTAAGCTAAACCAACCTTCGTATGTTTCAGGTACTTTTTCTAGTCCTGTAGTATGTCCATGCATAGGTGTTGCACCTGCATGAACAGATTCTGTATGTGTATCCATAGGAACTACCTCCTTAGTTTCTTCTTTCCATGCTTCTACCAATTCATAGGCTTGTTTGATGCCATCTGGCATGCCGACCCCTTTAAATGGAGTTCCAATTAATGCCAATCCCGGATAGTGTTCTTGGGCATGGTCCATGAGGGTTGCCACTCGTTCTTTGTGGCCCACTTCATATTGGGGCATACTTTTTTGTAACCGTACCACTTCTATCCATTCTGGATTTCCTGTAAACTTCAATATATTTCGTATTTCTGAAAGCGCCAATTCACACAGTTCTTCTTCACTGTGCGTATCTACCGTAGAGTCTGTAGGCTTCCCTAAAAAGACGCGTAATACCACCTTGTCTTGTGGTGTCGTTTGTGGCCACTTACTAGAAATGTAAGTACATGCCGTCAATGGTGTCTCTGTGCTGCGAGTGATGACAAAGCCTGTGCCTTGCAATGGTTTTGTAAAAGCTGACTTCGGCAAACTCATAATGACAATGGCACAAGAAGATTGTTCCATATGCCGCAAGTCTTCAAATTTTTTATCTCCCACAAAAAATTTTTCATAGGCTTTAGGTGGCGTAGTGATCACAAGACGATCGTAGGAGTCTGTACCGTTTTGTGTTTGCACTGTATAGAGCTTATCTGTGTATGATGCCTCTAGCACCTCAGTCGATGTGTGCAAAGAAACGTTCTTTGGCATTTGTTCCACAAGAGCATCTACTAATGATTCTAAACCTCCCGTTAATTGGGCAAATTGTCCTTCAGTAACCGCCCCAGATTGTTTGCGCATACCTTGCATAGCCATCATACCTTTGACCAAGTTTCCATGCTTTTGTTCTAATTGACGAAATTCTGGAAAGGTTCCCAGTAAACTTAAGCGTTTTAAGTCTCCACCGTAGATACCTGATAAGAGAGGTTCAATTAATAAATTGACTAGTTCGTCCCCTAAATGATACCGAAAAAAGGCATCGATACTCATATCCTCGTTTCCTGGATATGGTTTCTTAAAAATATCTAATCCAGCTCGTAATTTACCAGACCAACTCAATAAGCTAGACATAGCAAAAGGAAGAAATTCTGTAGGGATGCCAATGATGGATCCTCCAGGGATAGGCTTCATTTGACCTTGATGATAAATATAGGATTCTCCCGTAGCATTACGTACCAAGGTATCACCTAATCCCAATTCCTGTACCAAATCTGTCATAGATGTTTTTCTGGCTAAATACGAATCAGGCCCCACTTCTACCACATAGCCATCGCGACGTTTTGTTTGTATCTTTCCACCCCAACGATTCGAAGATTCTAGGACATGAATGTCCCAGTTAGGAAATGCTTTGCCCATATAATACGCTGCAGATAAGCCCGTTAGACCACCACCAATAATTGCTACTTTCATATTATCCCTCCTTCAAGAGAGCTGTTAATACACCATGCGCCATGGCTTTCACAAAGAGAGTGTCACGATCTGGCATAGGCACTCGCACATACGACATACCTAAGTGATCACATTGTTCACGACGTTCCACATCTAAATCATAAGATACTTCCATATGAGTGCAAGTAAAGCCGATAGGCATATATACCACATGGGTATGCCCTTCTGCGCCCGCTTGTTCCGTAACCATTTCTACCGTAGGTGTTAGCCATTCCCCACGAGTGCCTGCACTTTGCCAAGCTAGGGTAGCATTGGGCAACACCAATTGATCTGCTATAGATTGCATCACCCGTTGTAAGCTATGCACATATCCATCATAGGAAATTCCTTGCATCAGTGGCACACTATGGCCAGTAAAGACATACAGCGGTTTCGCCGTAATAGGCAATGTACGCATAGTCTTCTGTACTCGGTCTGTCCAAGATTGCACTAATGTCGGTATATCTGCCCAATGTTGTACTACCTTCCATCGGTCATTCATAAACGGTTTCAGTGGCTCTAGATAGGATGCATTTAATATGTCTGTTCCATAAGGATTCATCATAAGTACCACTACTGTATCATAGTGGCCCAATTCCTTCGCTACATCCCCGATGAGTGGTTCTATATATTTATGTGCTTGTACCACCGTTACCTTTGCAAAGGGCAGTTCGTTTTGTAACTCTTCTTGTAACCGCTCTACTTGCCATGCGGTAGACTCCATTAACTGAGATTGTCCACCAATGCGTTCATACTTATGTCGCAATCCTTGTAATTCTTTGTCACTTGGCCCGTGACCTCTCCGTATGCGGGTATAATATGTTTTCACATCTTCTAAGGAGCGGGGAGAGCCATAATCTAATACCAATACACAAACTTGTTGTATCTCTTTATCCTCTGTCATGTACATACTCCACTATGTTTCGCAATACTTTAGGATTCGCATCTGGCACAACACCGTGGCCTAAATTAAAAATATGCTTTCCATGAGCAGCACCTTCTGCCAAAATACGATCAATTTCACCTTGAATTGTCTTCCAATCTGCAAATAAATAGGCAGGGTCCAAATTCCCTTGTAATGTTTGCTTGATGCCCATCGCACTTGCTTCTGCAATGGAGCATCTCCAATCGCAACCGATTACATCTAATGGTAATTCTTTCCACACTGGGAATAAATGCTTAGTACCTACGCCGAACATAGTGATAGGAATATGAGGATATCGTTCTTTAATAGTCCCAATAATATGTTTCATATACGGAAATACACCATTTTCATATTGTTCCATGGAAAGGGCTCCAATCCATGAATCAAAAATTTGAATTGCATTCACACCCGCCTGAATTTGACCTTCCATATAAGTAATGGACATAGCAGTCAATCGCTCCATCAAAGCATGCCAAATCTCAGGCGTTGCCACTAAACATTGACGAGTTTTCTGGTAATTCTTAGAAGGGCCACCTTCAATCATATAGCTAGCCAATGTGAAAGGAGCTCCTGCAAAGCCAATTAAGGGAACTGTGAGCATTTCTTTCGTCAACATTTGGATCGTTTTCACCATAAAGTCCAATGATTCTTCTACTACAATATCCCGTAGCTTTTCCACATCATCTTTGGACCGAATAGGATTGGAAATCACTGGCCCTATACCAGATTTTATGTTCACATCTACGCCCATGGGCACCAAAGGCGTCATAATATCCTTGTACAAAATAGCCGCATCCACATCATACTCATGAACGGGAAGAGCTGTTACTTTTGCACATAATTCCGGTTGATGAGTAATCTCAAATAGGCTATATCGCTCTTTAATCTTGCGATACGCCGCTTGACTTCGTCCCGCTTGACGCATAAACCAAACTGGTCTACGGGACACCGACTCACCTGCAATCATTTGCAAATAATCCTGTCGTTTTTCCATATATAATTACACCTTACCTTTTATCAAACCAAACTTGGATTCTATATTCTATTGTAGCATATGGCGCATGTATTTACCTATATATTCTGTCACTTCTAAATGACTATATATTGATTTATATCTATAAGTTCTGCCCCTAACATATGAGCAATTTCTTTGGCGCGGTTCATGCGAACAAAACTGGTATCTGTATCGATGACCGTCGTTTGTATTCCCTGATTCGCAAGCCATCTACCGATGTCGTCTAGTCCCTGCAGTGCTTGTGAGGTGACCTTCCCATCTGTAATAATTACGACCTTTGCCTGTACATGCCCCATTTGAGACATGTCATTGCCTATCTGTTTGACCGCTTCCTCAATACCTTTTACAAAGGGCGTTCTGCCCCCAATACGAGCTTCTCCCAATGCTTTGGGGATGGTCTCAATTCGCTGTGTCAGCGGCACCACACATTGCGCCCCATGCTTTTGAAAGGTGATGAGCGATACATACTGTCGTTTTACATACATCATCTGTACCAATTGCGAAAGTAACTTCTCTGCCCCCTGTAATCGTTGTCTCTGCCCCATAGATCCACTTGTATCAACTACTAAATAGATGGCTTCTTTTGGTATTTCCTGATACATAGCATATCTGATATCTTCTATAGTTAGCCGAATCGGTACTTTCCGACTGCGTACAATCCCTTGTACTATCGTTGGTATCCATGCAATGGTTCTCCCCATAGTTCCTTGACGATGTACCTTAGGGCCTCGACCGTCATCACTGATGTCTATGTGTTTCTTTGCCAGCCCAGATTGCAACATCCCATATAAATGTAACACCTGCGTTTCCACTGCTTCTGAAAGTGCAAAGGACTCCTCTACCTTATCTCTATGGGATGTACTGAGACCTTCTTTATCTGTATCATTTCCCAGTGGTCCATCTAACTCCATATAGCCAGAACCATTTTCTTTCTCTGCCTGATTTGTATCTTGATTAATGTCCTCTTCTACTTCTTTTTGCATCTCATAAGATCTATCACCATCTGATCTCATTCCCTGAGGACTTCTTTCCTCTTGCCCATCCTGCAACTGGCCATTGCCAGCCTTCTGCGGAGAACTGTTCTCTTCCCCTCGGTTTGAACTGGTCCCTTTTCTTTCCTCTTGTTCCCTTCTTGCCTCATTGGATGGCATTCGGTCAGATGAATCCTGTGCCTCTCCATCTTGCTGTGTCCGAGGGTTCACTAGGTTCTTCATCTTTTGTGGTAATGTCCACTGGAGTACTGATTCTACATCAGTAGGCTCCACAAACTGATGGCCTTTTTCTCTAGCTAAACCGATGGCCGCTTTCAGTAAAATATATTCCATCCCCATAAAGGAAATGTTGAATTTCTCTACTAGACTGGAAATATATGTATATATGCTATCATGCACGGTGGGGATTCCAGGTGCATCCATTAATTTCCCCTTAGAACAAATCAACTCTTCTCCATGAGTTCCATATACATCTACTGATATTCCCTCCCCGTGGTAACATTCACGAGTCGCACCGTTCTCATATATATCTGCATGGTCTCTATCTGCTAGGACTCGCACTCTAGTATCCACATCCGGTGATTCTATGGGTATCCACAAATCCATATCATAGACCCATTCTGAAAGCCCTTCTGCTCCCGTATAGGTCCCAATGATTTGTAGCGGTCTTCCCTCTTCGTACCGACGATTTTGCTCGTAAAGAATCCGTAACCACATGGACCGGTCAAAGTGATCCAATCCTTCGCAGATAAGCAAGTCATACACGTCCCAAGGATGTGCTTGTTTTACAATTTGAGCTGTTTCTAAGGTCCTTTGTATATCCACTGCTTCCTGCATAGCACTCACATCTGTGTGGGATGTAATCGTCGTATAGGTTCGGCCCCTATCAAGCAATGCTTGTAACAGGGCATAAGTTTTTCCCGTTCCCACTTCACCTGAAATCAGTAATGTCCGCAACAAAGGTTCTTGCAAAAAGAGGTGAATGCCTGTATTCAGTTGTACACTCATACCATTTACCTCCTTTAACAAAATCTTTGATAATTCTACTACTTCTGTATCCCTTCATAGGTAGCCCATAGATTGTCCAGCATAGTTTCATCAAATTCACGTTGCTCAAAGGGTTTTCGCTTCATCCGATGAGATACCACAAGCGGTGTCAACTGTTTCAGATGATCCATGGTCACATGGGGCTCCCCTTGTAAGGCCGCCAAAGCACGGCTACTATTGAGTAAGGTAATATCAGAACGATGTCCCTCTACGCCTAGGGTAATAGATATATTGGCAATCAATTCTAATAGATTTGCATCTACCCCAATGGTAGGCAATGCTTTGCGCGCTGATTCAATAGTGTTACGCAATGCTTCATCGTCCTTCCTGTAGGATTCAATAAATGCTTGTGGAGTATCTTCAAAAGCCAATCGACGACGCAATACTTCCATCCGCAACGCTACATCTGTTTCTGCTTTCACAGTCACCGATAGACCAAAGCGATCCAACAATTGCGGGCGAATAGCCCCCTCTTCGGGGTTCATGGTGCCCACCAAAATAAATCGTGATGGATGACTATGGCTAATGCCCTCACGTTCAACCCGATTCACACCCATCGCCGCCACATCTAGCAATGTATCCACTAAGTAGTCCTCTAGTAAATTGACTTCATCCACATAGAGAATATTTTCGTGAGCCTCAAATAAAATGCCTGGAGAAAACTTTTGCTTCCCCTCTTGCAGAATCCGCTCAATATCCAAGGTTCCCACCAATCTGTCTTCCGTGCAATGCAATGGAAGGTCAACCACTTTCATCGGTGTGCCATCACGATGCATCGGCAGCACCTTGGCTAAGCCTCGTACCGCCGTCGATTTTGCCGTTCCCTTATCACCCTGTATCAATACACCACCTACCCGTGGGTCTACCGCATTGAGGAGTAAGGCCAATTTCATTTGATTTTGTCCTACTAAGGCTGTAAAAGGATATATAGTACTCATGTTAGTCTCCTTGCGTTTCATCATAATACCCCTCTAGGTCATCTTCCAAGGACATTGCCACATCGCGCAATCCTTCTATACGTTCCGCACTGGCCTTCCAAAGTCCTCGTTGTTCTGCTTCTAATAAAGTATGACAAATGGCTCCTAATGCCCAAGGATTGACTTGGCGCATCCAGTCTTGTACGTCCTGATTCATGACATATTCGTCTGTATAGGCATCATACATCCAATCTTGAATCATATCACTAGTGGCATCCCATTCATAGGTATGTTGTACATAGGACGCCATATCCGCTGCTCCCTTGTAACCGTGTTTCATCATACCTTCTATAAAAATAGGGTTCATAGGTTCACTACGGAACTGACGCTGAATTTCATCTTCTAAGGAACGCACCAAAATATCTTTGCGGTACGTTGTATCGCCTATAAAGGATTTCGGTTGTACTCCTTTGATAGATTCTACAGCAGCGATCATCCCACCATGATAGGCATTGAAATCATCTGTACTTAATAAACTAACCTCTCGGTTATCTTCATTTTTCACAGTCACTTCGATGGAACCTAATCGCTTGCGAAACTGTTGATGGCTTGGAATAATCTCCCCTTGCTCATCATATCCATAGCCACCCCAGGTGACATAGGCATTGGCTAAATCTTCACGAGTAGACCAATTACTTTGTTCTAAAATTTGGTTTACCCCTGCCCCATAGACACCTGGTGCATCGCCAAAGATACGAATCGTAGCAGCCTTGACCGCTTCTTCATAGTCCATACCATCTTCGACTAACGCAGCTGTATCCAAGTTTATATGTTTTTTTACGTAATTCACACTATGATCTTCATCAAGGGCGTTTACCATTTGCACAGCTTTTGCAATCCACATGACACCAGAAGGCATCATATCTCGGAATAACCCACTAATACGGCTTGTTACATCGATGCGTGGTCGCCCTAATTCCTCGAGAGGTATAACTTCTAAATCGGACACACGACTTCCTGTATAAACTGGTCGTACACCCAATAAATAGAATACTTCACCAATACATTGTCCATGAGTGCGTTGCGTGTTGTCTGCCCACAAGACAATACCGATTTCCTCTGGATATCGCTGTTCTTCTCGAATATATTCATTGAGCAATGCATCGCCTAGTTCACAACCGATGGCATAGGCAGGCACGGTCGGCAAGGTCCGTTCATCAACGCCATAAAAATTGCGCCCCATCGGTAGCACCCCGATACCACCATTAGTAACAGCCCCACCGATATTAGGTGGAATATAGTTTCCTTCTAAACCTCGTAATAATTGGCACATTTCTTCTGTGGTTTGGCGCAACCCTGCGAGGTAAGTTTCACACAGCGTTTCTTTCTGTGCATCATCTGGCACACCATGCATGTCTATGAAAGCATCTATATACCCATCCTCTTCCTCTGTGGTTGGATTTTGCCCTAAAATATGCAAGCCACAACGAATATGACGATGTTGGATATCCATCAAATAATTATGAATATCCCCTAACAGTTCTTCTGCCTCGTCTGCATGAATGGAGTCAGCTAAGGCACGCCACTCTTCTTCACTGACAGTTCTATCTACCACAAAGTGTACCTGCCCGCCCTCTTGGTACCAGTCGAAGGCTTCGCACAAATGCTCTAAATGACACTCTTTCACGGATGATAATATATACCCTAGTACCACTTGCTCTTGGTTTGTTTCCTGGGCTTTCATATGGTCATATTCGTCCAAATATCGTTCTAGCGTTTCATAGTCACCATACAAACCAGACCGCTTCATAGGTGGTGACAAATAGCTAAGTAAAACAGCATGGCTACGCCGTTTTGCTTGGATGCCTTCACCAACGATGGTTGTCCAGTACGGATAGAGATTAGGTATATCTTCGATACCTAACTGAGGATAACAATAGGAACTTAAAGCCGTTCCCTTACCGGGCAACCATTCTAAGTTACCATGGGTTCCCATATGAATCGCCACATCGGCTTGAAATACAGTACGCACCCAATGATATACTCCCTCATAGTGATGCGTAGGCGGAATGTCCGGCGAATGGTACAAAGCATCTGGATTATCACTAAATCCACGTGGCGGTTGTACTAATACCCACACATTGCCAAAGGCCACACCGGGAATAATGAGCTCATCCTCTTCTACAAATATCTCCCCTATGGGCTGTCCCCAATATTGTAGTAGTGATTCTTGGGTAGCACTATCTAGCTTTGAAAACCACGTCCTATACACTTCTTTCGGTAGTTTTGGAGCTTTCTCTACGGCTGAATCGGTCAAGCAATCTACATCATTCGTAGCATGTTTGGTCAGTATCATCATTAGATCTTCACTCGTTTGAGGGATATCGTCTACTGTATATCCGTTCTGTTGTAATTCTTGCAACAACCGTAGTACAGATTCTGGCGTGTCTAGCCCACAGGCATTGCCAATATGTGAATTTTTAGGAGGATAATTATGAAGGAATAGAGCAATCTTTACTTCTGACCTATGTTTCTGTTGCAATGCAATCCATCGTTTGGCTTGGTCTACTAACTTTTGAATGCCCTCAGGATATGGTTTAAAATAGTAGCCTCTTTCCTCTGAATACGTTCTGGTCCCTACAATATGACCATTTAAAATGCCATCTATTTCCGGCAATGACAAGGAAAAGGATATATCCATAGGCTCTAACCCTTGTGAACGTGTTTGCCAGCTTTCAAAAGTAGTATAGGTAACAAAGCCCTGCAAAATAGGGATTCCTAAATCCGTCATTTCATCACGACTCGCCCCCTGCAAGCCAATGATGGAGAACTTGCATGTATTAATGATGAGAGATATTGTCTCTTTCACTTGATGATCAAACAACGTGTGCCAACAATCGTACCACCGTAATTGTCCACCAGATTTACTGCTGTATTGACCAAATACTAATACCGGCGATAACCCATGTTCTAATGCACGATCATACAGTGCATAGGGATAGTCTAATTGACCTTGTACCCATTCATCTCGATAAAAGAAAATGCCTACCACTGGACCGCCATGATCATAGTCCTTACGATATGCCTCATAGGATGGATACACTTCCCCTTGTCTGCCTAAAATACCTTGGTATGGTAGTTCTTTCACCGGTTCTACTAGCCCTGTATAACCTTGTAAGGATAGCATATATTGGCACAGTCCATAAAAGTTTTCTGTTCCACCTTGGTGCAAATAAGCCTTAATTTGATCAATGTCCTCATCTGCAATACCATATCTCTGTATATCCGACGCTGAATCATGGAATAGTAATACATAAGGAACTTGTTTCTGTGTAATATATTTGTGAATCCCTTTTACCAAAGGAGTATCTAAGGTACTTCCTACATGAGTAAATAGTACTATATCCGTACCATCAATCGCCCTCTGAACATCTTCTAACTCTATATTTTCAGATGACAGAAAGACTATGCCCAAGGACATAGTCTCATCTGTATACTTCTGTTCTATTTCTTTAGCCCATTGCCAATGCTTCGTCATAGACGTAATGAGTAATATAGAATATTTCATATCGTACTCACCACAATACGTAATGTCTTCCCTTTCATCATTACTGCCTCCTAACTGTAGCACTTAGCTACTAACCGCTTGTGTCCACATGCTCATTGTAGAACACAGTCTGTTACCTTTTTAAGTAAAGGATTTGACTATACAATTGCTCATACTCATTCATTGCGTGAAAGGATATACTTTTAGTTTATCATACTATAGGTTTCATGTGATAGTAAAATAAATTTTATTTAATAACTATCATAGTGTAACAAAAAAGCACCGCCACAAAGGAAGGTGCTTTTCTATCCAGTCACTATGGTGATCGTTATTCCTTTACAGATAGCATTTCTCTAAGAGCCTCGTATCCATAGGTCACCATTGGTATATCTTGTATTAAATTTTGTTCTGTTATGTCCTCTTCCGACTCTATTACGACACAGATGTCATTAGCCCCCGCTAGTCGCAGTAGGCGAACACTTTCACCAATCTGAGACGCATCTAATGCATCATTCGTAACCACAACGCCTACTACATTGCGATTAAAAGCTCCTGCCGTAGCTGGTGGATAGGGATTGAATGGTTCCCCTAAGCGGTAGCCCAGTACCACGGTATCCACATCGTAGGATGACACTAAAAGAGCAGAAAAATACCAAGGATTTTCAATGTACTCTCCGGGAGTTAGCACACAATTGCCTTCACGATACACCGCCATTGGCCGTGGCAACGTCTTCTTTCCGCCTAAAAGACATTGTACCACAGTTTCCACATGACTATAGGTGCTACCAACCCACAAAGTACTACGCAAGGTATCCACGGTTAGCTCCTTGTAAGAGGAACTACGCTAAACTGTAGCAATTCCGAGAATCCCTGTAATACACTAGAGAGTGATACCTCTACGCTTGAAACATCTCCTGATATTAACACAGCCCCTGAAAATCGATCGATAAATTCGATATGTACATTGGCTGCTTTAGAGGCCATATCTCCTGCAATAATAGCCGCTTCCCCTGGGGTAATCGTCAAAATACCTACAGCACTACGACCTTCGCTATCTAGACCTAATTTACTGTATAAGTCCCTTTTTGGATTCGCTAATACATGAGCTAATGTGACTTGTTTTCCTGGTACTGACTCTTGAATGATACGTTGTTTATCTAGCATAGGATATAACCTCCTTTCCAATTATAAATGTAAAGCTACATGTAGCCAGTTAAATGCGCCCACTGCTAATAGTGCCCCAATCGTTGGTCCTACAATTGGTACCCAAGCATAACCCATATTCGCAGTTCCTTTATTAGGAAGTGGTAAAATCGCATAGGCCAAACGTGGAGTAAAGTCACGAGCAGGATTCAATGCAAAGCCTGTAGTTCCACCAAAAGAGAAACCGATACTTGCTACAAGGAAACCAATAATAAGTGGTGCTAAACCATCGGCCATAGGTCCCAAGAAAAGTACACAAAAGATGAATAAGAAAGTAGCAATCACTTCAGATAGTAAGTTCCAAGCTCGTTCATCACAAGCTGGACCTGTAGCAAAAATACCTACACAGTTTCCTTCATCTGGACCAGTAATCTTGAAGTGAGGATAGTAATGTAGCATCGTAATGCCTGCGCCTACAAAGCCACCTAATAATTGAGCGATAACGGCTCCCAATACTAACTCAGGAGGGAATAATCCACCTGCTGCAAAAGCAATCGTTAATGCTGGGTTCAAGTGTCCTACGCCACCTAAGTGAACGGCCACATAGACTGCAAATGTAACTGCAAATCCCCAACCAAACATCAATCCAATCCAGTTTGTTTTAATAGCGCTTGTGATTGTATTTTTAAGTAATAATCCAGCGTTACAACTACTACCGAAAGCCATTAAAATAGCTGTTCCGATAAATTCACTAACATACACTTGTGTAGCATCCATATGTGTTACCTCATATAATACATGTTAATATACGTGTTAAATCTTCTTTTGTGGCCACGTATGGATTCCCTGGGTAGGTACGATCCACCATAGCCTGTTGCACTAATGTAGGAAAGGAATCCTTAAAGGAAACTTCATCAATACCAAACTCTTTCATTGTTATAATGCAACCCACTCGACGTGCTAAAGATTGTGCACATCGTACTAAAGCAGCAATTTGTGCACTTTCATCATCAGATTCGGTGGTTAAGGAGAGTTTTTGTGCAATCGAAATGTATTTTAATTTAGCCTCATTAGAGTTGGCTGCATTATACATAATGACATAGGGCAATAGCATCGCATTGGCTAATCCATGCGGTACATGGAATTGACCGCCCAATTGATGTGCTAAGGCATGGGTAATGCCTAGACCAGCTTGATTGAAAGCTAGCCCTGCCATGCAGGATGCTTCATGCATCGCTGCTCGTGCTACTTCGTCAGTTCCACGCTCTACACATGTTGGTAAATTCTTAATAACTAATTCTATTGCTTTTTCAGCTAATGCATCGGTAAAATGATTGGCCTCTGTAGCCACCAAGGCTTCCATGGCATGTACAAGTACATCCATGCCGCTATAAGCGGTTACTTTTGGCGGTGCCGATTTCACAAAGAATGTTGTTAAAATCGCTTCATCTGGCAATAAGCTGTCATCTGCCAACGGATACTTTATACCTGTTTTAGTATCTGTAATAACAGCAAAGGATGTCACTTCAGATCCAGTTCCGCTAGTTGTTGGTATGGCAATAAATTTTTTAACGCAGATGCCATAAATTGTTTTACAGAAATAGTTAATACCTTTCGCTGTATCAATGGCAGATCCTCCGCCAATGACGATCAGTACTGTGGCTTTTTCTTTCTGTAATACCTCTACCCCTTTGACAATGGAATCAATAGGTGGATCTGGTACTACATTAGAATATACAACATAGGTATTGCTTGTATTCACCAAGTCAATCACTGTCTGTAATGCTGGTGTTCCTTCTAAAAATGGGTCACAGATGATAAAAATACGTTCTCCTTCTAATAAGCGAAGTCTTTCTAAAGCATCTGTTTTAGTACCATTGGCAGAGTGTTCTGTTTGTCCTGTAAAAATTTGCGTTTTAAATGACCATGATTCCATGATTACGCCCCTTGTATATATGACTGAAAAGCTCGTAGCCCTGCATTCACTATGAGCACATCTTCTTTTACAGTGCCGCCACTAATACCTAGACCACCGATTAGATGATTCTCTAACATTAGTGGCTCACCACCGCCAAATAAGACTATGGGTCTTTTGACCATCGTCTCAATACCATAAAGAGGAGTCCCTGGCTGCACTACGGCTCCTAACTTTTCTGTTCCGCACCGAAAAGCTACTGCTGTATAGGCCTTATTAGGGGCTAGTTCTATGCTTACACCAAGAGCTCGTTCCATACGCCGTTGATACACTAACGATCCGCTCGCATCCACAATAGCAATCACAACAGGAATTCCCAATCGTTTCGCCTCTTGTTCGCAAGCTTCAACGACAGTATCTACCACAGATTCAACGGTAATTCCTGTATATCTAGACCACTGTGCTGCTCGTCCAATGGGGGCAATTCCCTCTTGTGTAGTGGATGGCACGCGCTCTATGTTTGCAATAATATTTCGGACTGAATCATAAATATCCATGTCCATCCTCCTTACTAAAGGCTATTCTACTATTTAGTCAACAATGTTTCTACATCGTGATGTGGGCGAGGAATTACGTGAGTAGATACAACTTGGCCTACGTTACCAGCTGCTACTGCACCCGCCTCTACGGCTGCTTTAACAGCACCAACATCACCACGAACCATCACAGTTACTAAACCAGAACCAATTTTTTCATAGCCAGTTAATTCTACATTGGATGCTTTCACCATTGCATCTGCTGCTTCAATAGCTGCTACTAAACCTTTTGTTTCTACCATACCTAATGCGTTATTCATGATAAACCTCCTTATTTTTTAGAACTACTTTTCTTTTTAGCTTTAGTCGTTTTAGCTGATTTTTTAGCACCTGTAGCTTTCGGTGCTACTTCTGTTGTTGATGGTGTAGATTCTTCACCAATCACAATATTTGTCAGTTCAGCAATGGCTTCAGCCATTACTGTATCTGTTTCTTGTACTGTTTTTTCCGGCTCTGCCCCGACAGTTTCCACCACAGGTTCTGCTATAGGTTCTTCTTTCACAGCTGCCGGTTCTTCTTGTAAGAAGACATCGATAACAGTTTGCGATACTCTTGGAATCACTTTAGAGCTTACAAAACAACCCATCTCTTTTGCCACCATAGCGCCTGCTTCAACAGCTGATTGCACAGCTCCCACATCGCCTACTACTTTCACAGTAAACCAACCAAAACCATTAGCTTTGTCAATATTTACTACGTGCACATTAGATGCTTTTACCATTACATCGGACATGGTAACTGCGCCTAACAAGCCTTTTACTTCTAATAGTCCTAACGATTGATTCATATAAGCCTCACTTATCTTAAGCTAAATGCTTCACTTAATACACAACGACGAATGCGACAGAACGATCTTGCACATGTAATACCTTCTCCTGTTGGGCCTGCAATGGTAAAGGTAGTATGCCCTTCACCACCTACACCAATACCTGCATAGGATGGAGCATTTTTTACGAAAATTGTAGTTTCTAACAATCTCGCCATTTTAGATAATTTTTCTAAATTTTGAGAGTGCATCATCGCTGTGTGACGATTTCCCAATTCTGCGCGGTATGCACATTCTATAGCAATATCTACATTTGGAACCGCTACGATTGGTAAAATTGGCATCATCATTTCTTCTGTTACTAGGTGATGATGTTCTGATGTACGAGCAATGATTAATCGAATACTGTCATCTACCACAATGCCTACTAATGCTAATAAATCTTTTGCAGATTTACCTACAAAATCTGGATTTGGTTTACCATCTTTTTTAGTTACTTTTTCAACTAATGTATCTAGAATAGACATATCAGTAATTTCATAAGCACCATTCTTTTTCATATGGTATACCAATTGATCTGCCACAGATTCCACAACAAATACTTCTTTTTCAGCAATACATGGAACGTTATTATCAAAACTTGCACCACTGACGATATCTTTGGCTGCTTGTTCAATATGTGCTGTTTCATCTACGACTACTGGAGGGTTACCAGCGCCGGCGCCAATCGCTTTTTTACCAGAGGATAAGACTTGGTTTACAATTCCAGGTCCACCTGTAGCAACTAACAATCTTACTTTTGGATGACTCATCATGCATTGTGTACTTTCAATCGATGGTTCACGCACCATCGTTACCAAGTTGTTCGGAGCACCTGCCGCTTCTAGTGCTTTATTAATCATTTGCACTAAAATAGTAGATACTTTTTTAGCTCTTGGATGTGGGCTAAATACCACCGTATTACCGCCAACAATCATGGAGATAGAATTATTGATAATTGTTTCTGTTGGATTTGTTGTTGGTGTTATGGCACCAATCACGCCAAATGGACAAAATTCTTCAATTGTCAATCCATCATGACCAGTCATAGCACGCGTTTCCAACACTTCTTTACCTGGTGTTTTCACAGCAGCTACTCGGTTTTTAATCAATTTATCACTATATCTACCAATGCCTGTTTCTTCAACTGCCATGAGTGAAATCATTTCTAAATGATCTTTTTGTAACACAGTTTCACGGATGGCATCCACAAATGCATTACGATCTTGTAATGAAAAAGCTAACAACTCTCTTTGTGCCACTTCACTCGCATCAATCGCAGCCTCCATGGTATCAAACACGCCATATTCATAACGAGTTGTTTCCATACCTACGCCTTCTTGTTGTAAATCTTTCACTACTTGTTTCACTATACTTTCAATCATTTCTAAGTTCATTCGTATCTCCTCTATGATTTCGATACAATTCCAATATCATTGTTTTTAATCCGTCCTGCATTCGCTTCATCTACATCGATATGCATTTCTAAAGCAAACTTCGGCGATACTCGAATAATTACATTGGAAAATGTCAGCTCGCGTTCTCCATGTACAGTCACTGTCACTCGCTCTTTATCGATCACGCCCATACGTTTTGCATCATCAGGATGCATATGGATATGTCGATGCGCTACGATCACACCTTGAGAAATCGTTAATTTCCCTTTCGGTCCTAGTAACGTTATACCTGGAGTTTCCCGTAAATCACCAGATTCACGTATCACGCCTGGTACTCCCAACGTAAATGAATCTGTTAGAGAGATTTCCACTTGTGTATCATTCCTAAAAGGTCCCAAAATACGTACTTTTTCAATACTGCCTTTCGGTCCTACTAGAGTTACTGTTTCATTTGCAGCATATTGTCCTGGTTGTTTCAAGTCTACTTTTTTTGTCAGTTCATCTTGTCCAAATAAAACGGTATATGCTTCTTTTGACACATGAACATGACGATTTGAAACACCAATTGGTACGCTACATCTATTTAATTCTTGTAACTTTGCTATAACGCGCTCCGTTACTAAATGTAAATACTCAGATTGTTTCATAGGTTTCCACCAATCCATTAATGACTTGATCTCGATATTGTGAGATTGTTTTATGTTCATGTTTTTTGAAAATTTTACAAAAATAGCTCACATCACTATATCCCAATATGTTAGCAATATAGGATCCGCTCTTTTCCGTTCCAAGTATATATTCCTTCGCTAAATTTATTTTTTTCTTGTGTATATACTGCATAATTGTCATATTTAACTTATGTTTGAATATACGACTAATGTAGCCTTGGCTTACATTACAAGAAACAACTATATCTTTTAAAGAAATATCTTCTTGTATATGTGTATGAATATAGTAGAGAACAGTATGTAAAATTTCTTGTTTCCCTTGATATAGTTTCATAAACAGGAAATCAACAATTTTAAATGTCCATATAGCGAGTCCTTCTCCATATTTTGTATGTACAGGTTCCAACTGTATCTTTGACACCATCGTATGTAACTTCAATACATGCGTGTCTAAGACCTTGTGTTGTACCTGGTCTACTATTTCATATAGTTCACTGGCAATTGACTGGCTATCACTATGTTCATATGTATACTGACATACTTGGTATAATCTGTCATAGGCTACCTCAAAATCACCTTGCTGAAAACCTTGTACAATTCCCTCCAACAGATCTAGGGATTTCCCTGTGACCTCTTTTTCTTTAGTCATCCCCTTTGCTGGAATCCATTTATAAAAATCATCCCAGCTAAAAGGTTTATATAAATATCCAATTCCGGAATATTTCATAGTCATTTGGTTAACAGCTTGCGTTTCTTTATTCAACATCATCACAATCCGGCATGTTGGATAGGTGTAATAGATATGTCGAATAATGTCACCTGCTTTTTGATGGCTAATATCCATTGCTATATAAGCGACAGAAATTATTTCTTCCTTCGGTAAGGAAAGTACTTCTTGATATGTACTAATGCAGATGACCTCCGCTTGCATATGGAGTGCAATTCGTTTTTGTAGTGCTTTCATATGCAACTTATCGGTATCTACCAAAAGTATCTTCATCACAAAATACCTCCTTGTCTTATTCTACTGGATAGGATAACATCACCTGTATCCCATCCTTTGGCAATGGATAACAATGTACTTTAGCAGAAGTGCCATGGTATTCTATAAACGTTTGGTGTAATTTTAAAATAGCTTGACTCGTTGGAGATAAGGTTGACTCTATGGTATCTCCATGTATTAACCTCGTCACATCTTGTAGTAATTTGTGTAGTACAAGTACTTCATCAGAGTGAATCTGCAATGTATCATCTTCTATAATAATACATACTTGATCACCTTGGAGCTCTGCATGTAGTTTCATAGAAATCTTTGCATGCCCCTCTTGTTGCGCTCTTTCTGCCACTTGATATACATATTGCCATACGCTATAGGACGGTAACATGTAGTGCCACAGGCTCTCATCTACATCCATATGCCAGCCTATGTGGCAATCTTCACGATAGTTTAAGAGAGATACTGTAGATTCGATGCGCGAACATTCCTCTTTAATACTTGTTTCAAATAGACTATCATGATGAAGTGCTAATACATGAATATAATCCAGAATTGCTGCTTCCGTTTTTTCTGCTTCTTCTACTATAGATAAGCTATCTACTACGCTAAGTAATTTACAGTTACGTACCATATCTACATAGCGCTTATACTTTTCTAGCTCACTTTGTAAGCAGCAAATCTTATCTTCTGCTTCTAATACTTCTTTTTCTAATGCTTCTATACGATTTAAATTCTTTTGTTTATTTCTATTCGATACAATTTCATGATTTGTAAGTTGATTAATAATAAACTCCACTAGTTTTGCAATGGAAAGCACTTCATTATAGCTATATCGCTTAATATCTGCTAACTCTTCCGGATTCGTAGTTTCGATATCTTGGTTCACTAATTGTGCTCCACCAGGTACCATATTTTTACTCAACCGGACTATTGTATCTGGTACATCATCACATAGAATCTGTCCTCCAATAAATCCGCCTAAATAATGACCATCCACGATAATCGGTATAGCAATTTCTAAAAGTCCGCAAGGACAAATATAAATGCTCACCTCTTTATTAGTGGCAGCAATAATCGCACCTGATGCATCGGATAACTTACACAATAATGACGATGTAGGGTTATCTCTTATTTTCTTACAATAGTTGCAAAACCGTGTTGCTTCTGTTAATACATCACCTTTATAATCTACTGTCACAAAAGCTATTCCTGTCACGTTGGCAACCGCTTCTTGGATCCCTTCCAATAAATCATGACCTATGACAGTCATAATATCCAGTCCTGATTCTTCGTTTCGATTGTCTTCCAAAGTATTTCGTGGCATTCCTTTTTATTACCTTTCCTATACAATACGTAAAATATCTCTACTTATAGTATACGACAGTAATTGCAAAAACCATGTCAAAAAGTATGATTTTTGTCATGAAATTTAATCATAGTTATTATGTATAAGAACATAGCGTTTCTACATACACACATCTTCTGCGACGAACTAAATCTTTCGCCGTTATGGCTCCTTCACCAGTGACATTGGCAATCGTGAAAGATGTGGCTCCTACGCCACAGATACCAATTCCATCTAAGGAACATCCATTTTTGACAAAGATTGTAGTTCGGAAAGCTTTTGCTGCTTGCCGTAAACGCTCCGTATCGCGAGAATGAATGCCTGCTGTATGGTGATAACCTTGTTCTGCATCAACAGCAATTTGTAGGGCACTTTCAAAATTACTAGCTTTCACCACTGTAATCAATGGAGCTAATATTTCCTGTGTCACAAATGGATGGATTTTAACTGTTTCTACAGCAATCAAATCATAGGAACGATTCGTATGAATTCCTGCATCTTTTAAAATCTCATCTGCCGATTTACCGCCATATTGACGATTTACTTCCATATCTTCAGTCAAGAGAATTTTTGATAATTGCAACATTTCTCCCACTGAATCCACATAATACACATTGAGTCTTTCTAAGGCCGACCGAAATGCAGGTACTACAGATTCTACAATAATGACATTTTTCTCCGATGTACAGGTAATGTTATGATCGAAGGATGCGCCTTTGTGAATGCAATACGCTGCTCGATCGATATCAGCCGTTTCATCTACCACAAATGTAGGGTTCGCTGGACCTGCTGAAATAACCTTCTTACCACAGGCTAATGCGCTCCTAGCTGCATCTGACCCACCAGTAGATAAAATCAATTCTACATCAGGATGATTCATTATTTCATTAAGATATGTTAAGGAACAAGTATCTGGTGTGGTGATTAAGTTACATATGCCAAATTTATCTAAGATAATTTTATTCATCACTTTCGTAATATATTTAGATACTTCCATGGCTCTTGGATGTGGACAATGAATCACTACATTTCCTGCTGACAACAAACTAATTGTATTGTTGATCAACGTTTCACAAGGATTGGTACTTGGATGTATAGCACATACAACACCATATGGAAATGGTTCTGTTAAGACAATTCCATTTTCTCCCTGCGTTGTTCCTGTAATTAAATCTTCTGGGCCCGGCGTTTCTTCCAAAGCAAGTTTAATCTTAATGGCCTTATCTTCCGCTTTACCCATACCAGTTTCTTCACAAGCAAGCGCGGCAAATTCTAGACAATAGCTTCGTAATCCTTCACGGATAGCCTGAATCAACTGCTTCCGTTCCCGTAGGCTCAACTTTTGATAGATGTGAAATGCTTGTTTTGATGCATGCACAACCTGTGTTACTGAGGAAAATATCCCACCTTGGGTTCCCATATTTGCCTCCTTACTAAATAACAACAGAGTCTACAATACCAATGATTGCTAAATCTATGGTAGCCCCTTTTCGGTTCTCTTCCACTCGTACTGAAGACCCCGTTCCAACTAGCACATATTCACCTACACCAGCTCCTACAAAATCAGCTGCTACTTGTTCTCTATGAGCTGGCGAAAGCGATGCATCGACAGGCTGTATAATCATCAACTTATATCCTAATAGGGTATCACTTTTCTTCGTTGCTACAACATTACCAATCACTTTTGCTAAATACATGCTTACTCCTATCTCATAGGACTCAATTCATATGACGAATATGGTCTATGTATCGTATCCCTAACTCAAATATTGTTTGATAGTACCCTTGCACCATCTGTTGGTAGGGACCTGGTTCTTTTCCTGATAAAGGCTCTATGGATGTTGGCAGTACATAGATACTAGCACCTGCTGTAAAAGCTTTCTTTACCACTTCCGACAGATCCGATTGACTATAGCCTAAGGCAATATGAATGACATCATTTCTTCCTATATAAGGTAATACTATGCAATCGTGTTCTGTAAAAGCGGGTTCCTCTCCATAGGGATATTGCATAAGAAAAGGATGAATTTCTTTCACTCGACGTTCCATTTCTGGATCACCGTTCTTGGGAACAATGGCATGAACTTGTGTGAAGTCACATGTAGTCAATTGATTCGCCAACGCATAATTTTCATGATGCCACTGTTCATCAAAGACAACATATAATTTTCTTACACTTTGTTCATGAGATTGTTCTGCTAAAATACGTGCCACCATGTCTTCTAGGAGCCTAGATAGGTCTCTATCTTTCATAGTGCCTCCTCTAAAGTAGTGGCATATAAGGACGATGCCTCATATGCCACGCTACATTACGCTTTAAGAGTTGGAATAATACGTTCTGTATCGATGTGAGGACGAGGGATAACGTGTAAGGATACAACTTCGCCTACTGCACGAGCTGCTACTGCACCAGCTTCAACAGCTGCTTTTACTGCACCAACATCACCACGAACCATAACTGTTACTAATCCAGAACCAATTTTTTCATAGCCTACTAAGTTTACGTTAGCAGCTTTTACCATAGCATCTGCTGCTTCAATCGCACTTACTAAACCTTTTGTTTCTACCATTCCTAATGCATCTGAAACCATAATATCCTCCTATGTTTCTATACTAACCTATTAAATGTATGGTGTTGTACTCGATGTAGGTGTGTCACCTAAAGCACCAAGCAATTTAATACCCACTTCACGAGCTGCTTTCACAGCTTGACGAACAGCACCAGAGTCTCCAGAGAATGTTAAGATTACTTCGTTAGAGAAACTTGTACCAGATTTTGGTGATGCGTACGAAACAACTTCTACATTGGCAGATTTTACTGCTGTATCCGCAAGTACTGCACCAATCGCTGCTGGGCCTGCACATACCATACCAAAAGATCTACCTAATGGAGTGTTGAATACGGCTTCTAAACAATAGCTTGCACGTGCTGTGTATTGGAATTCCAAGTGACCTGCATCATTAGCGTATACATCTCCAAAGTATTTTGGAACAGCTTCCAATGCAATTTCAACAGCTCGACGAGCATCGGATACATCATGAGCACCGATATAGATCAAGGAACCATGACCTGCGCCACCTTTAGTATCACGAGGCAACTCTACTGTAATAATTTCAGTATTCGTTGCTTTGATTGCATCATCCACAGCCATAATTTGTGGGCCTGCGCCTACACGACCGCCGATAATACCGATGGATTTGAATTTTCCTAATCCCATTGTTTCTGTTAATAACGGATCCACACTGGCAATCACAAGACCAATTGTATCGCCCATTGCAGTACCTACAAATTCAGTAACTCCGATGGATCCTGCTGTTGTGCCTTGCGGCTTTTTAATGCCAAGTTCTTCTGATACTTGACCCATCACTTTTTCTAATAATGCTGTATCCATAGTACCTCCTAACCACCAATAATACAGTTTAAACCATATGATTCTACTATTTTTTTATACGTTTCCATTTCTTCTTCTGGAATCTTTGGTGTATTTTCTAATTCATATTCACGTCCCAATAGTTCATATTTCCCCTGCCCATAATTGTGATATGGCAACAAGTGTATGTCATGAACATTAGGCATATTTTCCTTCACAAACTCCGCTATACCACGAATATCTTCTTCGCTCGCATTAAACCCAGGAATCGTAGGAACACGCACTGTTGTATTTGCGATAGACTGTATGACTTTAGCCGACTCTTTGATCCTTGCGTTATCGACACCAGTGAACTTTTTATGTTGCTCTGGATTAACACTTTTGATATCTAGTAGAACTAAGTCGATGTACGGCATAATCTCTTCTACAATCTTTGTGTCATAATACCCTTCTGTTTCTATTGCGGTATGCCATCCTTGTGCTTTACAAGCTTTAAAGATTTCTTTAGCAAACTTTGGTTGTGTCAATGCCTCTCCACCAGATAAGGTGATGCCGCCATTGGACCGAAAGTACTGTGTGGCATCTTTTTTTAGTTCTCGTACTACCTGCTCGACACTCATCAACTTACCTTTCATAGAAAGTGCACTGGTAGGACAGACCATGGTACACTCTGAACAGTTGTCACAGAGTGTACGGTCAATCCAGTATGGGTTGCTATCAGCAATGGCCTGTTTAGGGCAAACTGCCTGACAAGCTTTACAACCAATACAGAGTTGTTTTCGATACACTACTTCAGGATAATATTGTTGTGATTCTGGATTAGAACACCATTTACATCGTAATGGACAGCCCTTCAAAAATACGATTGTCCGGATTCCTGGTCCATCGTGAATGGAAAAGCGTTGAATATCAAATACAGTGCCTTGTACACTATAATCTACTGATTCCATACGAACTTATCCTTTATATTATGTACCTACATTTCATGTTCTGTACGATTAATGATATCGTCTTGTACTTCTTTAGCCAATGTTACGAAGTGAGCGCTATAACCTGCTACACGAACGATCAAGTCTTGGTTATCTTCTGGATGTTCTTGTGCATCTAACAATGTTTGTTTATCTACAACGTTGAATTGAACATGGCTACCTTTTTTATCGAAGAAGCTCTTAATGATAGATACGAAGTTTTTCAAACCTTGTTCACCACCTACCGCAGCTGGTGTGAATTTTTGGTTGTACAATGTACCATTAGATGCTTGCGCATGGTCTAATTTTGCTACGGAGTTGGAAGCCGCTGTAGGACCGTTTACGTCGTTACCTTGGCGAGGGGATACACCGTCAGCCAATGGTTCAGTTGCTAAACGTCCATCTGGTAATGCAGCTACGTCTTTACCGAACAATACGTTAGCGGATACTGGGTAGATACCAGCTTGGAATTGACCGCCACGAGGGTTCATGTATTTATCCACTTCATTACAGTAGATTTTACCGCAACGATATGCGAATTGGTCTACCTCTTCAATATCATTACCGAAGGAATCAGTGTTTTTCAAGATATTACGGATAGTTGCATATTTGCTTGGATCAGCTTGTGATTTGCATCCACAGCTTGTACCTGTGCCAGTACCTTGTTTCAAATGAGATTCCAATGTAGCAATGTCGATAGATCCTGTGGAGGATAAGATTTTCTTAACTGCTTCATAGATTTGAGCTTCATCTAATGTAGATTCTGGAATAGATGGAGTGCAAATTGGAGCTGCGCTATCGCTATAACCGAAGTTAGCTTCTAATGCTTCACGCAATTCAGCTAATGTAAAGCGTTTATCTTCGAAAATATTTTTTTGGATTGCATATAAGGAGTCACCTGCGTCAGCAACACCGAATGCTTGAGGTCCTGTGAAGTTGTAGATCGCGCCGCCTTCTTGGCAAGATTTACCACGTTTGATACAATCATCAACCATCGCAGACATGAATGGCAATGGAGCGCGTTCCATGTGAGCGTAGTCAACAGCGTTGTCAGCTTTTGCTAAGTGACGAACGAAGTATTCCATTTGTTGTTGGTATGCTGCCAACAATTTATCCATAGTATCTAATTCTTCTAATTCCCCAGTTTTAGGTCCCAATTGTTTGCCATTACAACGTCCGTTGTTAAGAGTAATTTCAAGAACTTTTGCGATATTGAAGAACGCTGCATCATGCCAACCTTCAGTACGATGGCCCGCTTGTGGTTCAACACAACCGATGATACAGTAGTCACGAGCGTCTTTTAATGCTACGCCACGAGATACAAGAGCCAAGATGATTACTTCGTCATTGTAGAATGCTGGAACACCATAGCCTAAACGGGATACTTCGCAAGCACGATATAAGAATTCCATTGGGGCATTTTGATGTACACGTACAGAGAAGGATGGAGCTGGTAAGCGAACGTGTGCTACTGCTTCCATACACATGTAAGATACTTCATTTGTTGCATCTTTACCTTCAGAGTCTTGACCGCCTACGCAAAGGTTTTGGAATACTGCATAACCAGCGAATGCTTGTGCAGAGACTTCATCACGAGTTTTATTGATGTCGTTCAATTTAACCCAGATACAATCTACTAATTCTTGTGCTTTTACGCGATCAATTGGATCATCTTTTAAGTATGGATACATGTATTGGTCAAAACGGCCTGGGGAGATGGAGTGACCATTGGACTCAATTTGAACCATGATTTGTAAGAACCAGAAAGATTGACATGCTTCCCAGAAGTTACGAGCACCGAATTCAGGTACGCGATCACAGTTAGCGGCGATTTGTTGTAATTCTGCTTTACGAGTTGGACAAGATGTTTGACTTGCCAATTCACGAGCTTTTTCAGCATAGCGATGTGCGAATCGGATAGCTGCATTGTAGGAAATAATAACTGCGTTGTAGAATTGTTTTTTCTTAATGCTGCTAGGATCATCTTCGTCTAATGCATGTAATGCTGTAATTGTTTCTTCTAATACACCGCGGAAACCTTTTTCTAAGATTTTACCGTAGTCTACATTTACGTGTCCTACACCACCGAAGAAATAGTTACCTACTGTGAATACACCATTAGCGATACAATCTTTTGTATCTGGTTCCATATAGGAATCTGCTAAGGAGTGAGTTGTTTTGCCTTCCCAATATTTGAAAGCTTCATGTAATTCATGTTGTACTTTTTCAGAAATTTCAAATGGATCTGCCATACGTTTATGCATAGTATGGAATTCTTTTTCTACCCAATCATAGGAGAACTCTGGGCAAATTTCTGTGGATCGTGGGTTGATTGTGATTGAACCAACTACCAATTCATTGTCACGGATTGTAATCGGCAACTCGTTAAAGATTTTTTCAACAGCTTTAGCACGGCGGATAATCGTAGGCTGACCTTCGGTTTCCTTATAGGATTCTGTAATTAAGACTGCACGTTCTGATTCGACCTGTGGTACAGCATCAATAATTACTTTTCTCAACTTTTCAATTCGTTCTGTTGGTTTACTAAATCCTCGTTCTAGCATGTGTTAACCTCCTTACAACGTATAAATATAATTCATGCCTCTGTTCCATTCATGCGTAAATAGAATACTGTGCATGCTTCTTAAGAAAATGGTATCACATTTCAGGGTAGAACTGATAAAAATTTACAATCCAAATTTTGTAAAATACAAACCTTTATGTAATTGAAAAGTTAGATTAATTATCATCTCCTATCTCAAAATCTGCATGTAGTATATGTGTTTTCAGTATGCCTTGGTAATATTCAAACCTAACTACGGTAGTAAATACACCTCTTCTTTCTTCTCTATTGCTCTACATTATATTTCTCTTTATACTGAAAGTAATTATACGCAGGAGGTAATTACGATGGCATCAAATACGGCTATATGTCTTTGGGAAACCAATCGTATCGCATCTGGATTTGCTCTTTTAGATCAGTTATTAAAAGACTACCCTATCTCTTTTGTCAAACATTACCGCATATGTCCTGGCAAAGCGTTCTTCATACTCATTGCAGATACAGATGTAGTACAGCAAATTGAACAAATCCTAAGGGATACGAAGCAGATTCAATACAAAACAATTACTGGCGTACATCCCGATGTACTTTCAGTATTTCAACAAAAACAAAAAATACCTACTGTCTCACACCTAGGTATCTATGAATGTTCCACAACAGTGGCTGTATTTCATTTAGCTAATCATCTAGCTTGGCATCACCAAGTTCATTTATTAAGTCTACAAATTGGAATTGGTCTCTGTGGCAAAAGCATTCTCACTATCGCTGGTTCCTATAGTGATTTAAAAACCATTGAAATAGAATTATCAAAACGTTATCCTAAAGACATTGTGAGCTTTGCCAATATTTCAGAACCGTCAACAGAATTACTTACCTTATTATAGGAGGTTCTATGGAATCCATTCAGTCTTTACTAAAACAAGCACACACACTTTGGCGACAAGGCAATGAACAAGGTATGATAGACTATTTAGAAAAAGCCATTCACCTGTGCCGGACCCAAAAGAATGACAAAAAACTGATTGAAATATTAAATGAGTATAGTGGGTCTCTACGTAATGTAGGGCGCTATGATGATGCCATCACCGCCATTGATGAATCCCTACGTCTCTACGAAAAAAGTGATACTTACACACCACAAACATATGCTACTATTTTAATTAATCTAGGCAATACATATCGTGAAAAGAAATCCTATTACGAAGCGGAAACACATCTGTTGAAAGCAAAAGAAATCTTTCAATCCGTAGGTGATACATCCTATGCTTATATTGGTCTGTTGAACAATTTATCACTTCTCTATCGTGATACGAACAACTACGAAACAGCTCATGAATTGCAATTAGAAGCAGTCCGCCTATTGGAGCCTACAGAATACCAAGTTCCACTAGCTATTAGCTACAATAATTTATATGAAATCAGCAAACACGTTAAAGGAAAACAAGAGCTTTCTCCTCAAGTCTATCTAGATAAGGCTACCTACATTTTACGTCGTGAGGTAGGTACAGAACACCCTATGTATGCAGCGGTGTTAAATAATCGAGCCGACTTTGAAATGGAACAACATCACTACGATGTGGCACTAAATTTATATAGAGAAGCCCTTCCCATTGTGAAACATAATTATGGTGTGGAAAGTCAAGCCTATCAATCTGTATTGCACAATCTTGAATATGTAAAAGACCTTATTAAAACGCTGCAACAAGAGGTGCCCTGTCATCGCCAAACTGGCTTAGAGCTAGGCAGAGAACTCGCTCACCAAGTAGCACAAGACATAGAGCTCAATCTACCTGACCTAGCTCCCTATATGTGCTTAGCTTTGGTCGGCACAGGATCAGAATGTTTAGGCTTTGATGATGCCATCTCTGAAGACCACGACTTTACCAAGCGCTGTCAGCTCTTCTTACCAGCTGATATCTATGAAACTAATAAAGAACGCCTTCAGTCCTACTTTAAGAACTATGCCTATGGCACAGTACAAGTTGAATGTATATCTGAATTTTACCAGCGCTATACACTTTATCCTGAAGGGCCTCAGTGTGAAAAAGAGTTTCGCCGTGTCCCACAAGACTTGTTGTGCACCGCCACAAATGGTGAAGTCTTCCTAGATAATTTTGGATCTTTTACACATATTCGTCAGCGATTATTGGCCTACTATCCAGAAGATATTCGCCTTCGTAAAATTGCCTATGAATTAAACCAATTGGCTCAATCTGGGCAGTATAACTTACCTCGTATGTTACAACGAGACGACACAATTGCTGCAAGTTTAGCATTGCATCAATTTGTCCATCATTACATGCTACTCGTGCATCTATTCAACAAATCCTATGCGCCATTCTACAAATGGCTCTATCGCCATAGTTGTACTCTTCCTATCTTAGGAAACACGGTCAAACATGGGATTGTAGAATTACTAGATGCACCTATTACAGATACAAAATCTCACATTGATCGCTTATGTAGTGCTATTATTCAAGAGTTACAACGCAACGGCTTAAGCACAAGTCCTATTGATTTCTTAACCTATCAAGCTAAAGAAGTCATTCAACGCATTCAAGATCCACTTCTCCGTAAAGAAGATTCTTGGGTAGAATAGGAGTTTTATTATGAAAGACGATTTAATTATTTCTATCATTCAACAAGAATGGCCTCTCTTCACTAGTACGCAAAATGTAGACCATCGCTCACCTTGCCAAGACCAAATGGCTAACTTCATTGTGTCACGCCATGCCTATTGGTCTATGTACTCTACACCGGTTTTACAATCCTATTTGCACGATTTAGAAGTGGCACGCATGAAAGGACATAACTTGGTAACTTTCAAATACGGATATATGATGGAAGCCACTCATCCTGATGAATTTTTAGCCATAAAGGATAAATTGCCATCTATTTCTAACGTAAAATTGTCTTTAGTGACTGCCATTATGGCCTTGTATATGAAGTGGGAATTAGATATCCAATTAGAAATACCTGGCTATGACACACACCATCGTCCCATCCAAGCAAAAGATAATTCCCTGACTCATACATCTGTGGAAACCTATATGACTGGAGAATTACAGTCCTATTCAGAAAACACTTTAGAATGTATATTAGCTCATTTTTTACAGTGTAGTAAAAATAATATAAACCCTGTACAAGAATATCTGAAAGCCCTACAAGCTGGAGCAAAGCGATAAGTACAATAAACACAAAAAAGCCGTCACTATTGTGACGGCTTTTACTATGTATAAGACTATCTAATTAGTCAATATGGATACCATGGATTTCTTCAGCTAGACGTTTTAACGCTTCTACTGTACGAACGCCTGGTGTAATTTCAGACAATTTTACGCGGATGAAATGATTTTCTTGTACCGCTTTAATTGTTTGTAATTGAGGGGCAGCTTTAATTTTAGCTACTTTTTCTTGGAAATCATCATCGTTGCGGATGGAATTACCATAGTCAGGAATTATGATGTAATCAGGATTTTGTTGAACTACAGTTTCCCAAGAACCTTTCGCCCAAGTTTTATCTACCCCTAAACCACTCATTACGTTATCAGCACCGATTAAACGCAATACGTTAGTTGTGTAACCTTCGAATACTGTGAAAGGTTGTCCATCTTGGGAGTCATATACGAATACACGTTTATGTGGAAGGTCTTTCAATTTAGCTTGTACTTTTTCTAGCAAAGCACGTTGACCTTTTACCCATTCTTCTGCTTTTGCTTTCACGCCGAAGATTTCACCTAATTTAATCATATCTTTGAAATTAGTTTCTAAGTCAGCTTGTGTAGATAAAGCAGACTCTGGAATCCAAATGTTTACTTTTTGAGCAATCATTTTATCTGCAGGGATACCTTCTTTACTGAAAGAATCTTCCCAACCTGTAGCGAAATCAGGTTTTACAGACATAAACACTTCATAAGAAGGCCATTTTTCAGCTAATACTTTTACTTTGCCATAGGCTTCTTGTAATGGTGGATAGATTTCTTCTTCTTGGAAAGCTGTACCCGCCATTTTATCTTCCAAGCCTAATTGTAACATCATTTCTGTTGTAAACTGAGACATGGATACGGCATGTTTAGGAGATTCTTTCACAGCAAATTCTGTTTGTTTGCCTTCAAATGTTTGATTCCAAGTCACTTCTGTGCCAGTTTTTGCTTGTTCTTTTTCAGAACCACAGCCTGCTACTGCCAAAGCACCACATACTAAAGCTGTTAATACAAAGCCTTTAGATTGTTTCCAATTACTTAACATAATCTTCCCTTTCTTACCTTAATTAGTAATACAAATGATATACGCCCTCTTCCATAGACACATGGAAAGGCACTTCAAAAATAGGCTCCAGCAACTCTGGGGTTAACACCTCTTGTGGGGCCCCCGTTTTTAGCACTTTGCCATCTTTCATCAACACGATGTGATCGCAATAGCGCGCCGCTAGATTTAGGTCATGGAGAACAACAATACTTGTACCCGAAAAGTTTTGCAATTCTTTCATGAGCGCTACCTTGTATTTCATGTCTAGATGATTTGTTGGTTCATCTAACAATAATACCTCTGTTTGTTGTGTCAATGCTTTTGCAATGAACACACGTTGCCGTTCACCACCCGACAAATGTCCCATTTCCTCTTCTGCCAAGTGGGATACCCCCACTTGATCCATATAGGACTGGGTAATGGCAACATCTTCCGCTGTATAATTTCCAAAATGACTTTTATAAGGATATCGTCCCATAAGTACAATATCTTTCACTAAAAAATCATCGATCATAGCATCATGCATTTGTGCTAGCACTGCCACCTTCCGTGAAAAGGTAGGGCCATCAATGGTTTGTAAAGGCACACCATCCAATGTAATCGCATCAGTGGGATGCAATTGGCTCAAATGTCCAAGAAGTGTCGGTTTACCACAACCATTAGGTCCAATGATAGCCGTCATTTTATGTTTAGGAAAGCTGAGCTTCACATCATCTAAAATTTGTCGTTTTCCATAGGAAAAGGACAAAGAATTTACCTCGTACATAGTCCCTCCTATTGTCTAACCTTGATGACGGTATCTCGTCATAATAATCCAAATAAATAGTGGTGCCCCTAGTAAGGACGTCAATACACCGATAGGAATCTCTTCGGGACTATACATAGCTCGTGAAAGTACATCCGCCCAGATCATCACAATACTACCAATGAGTGGCGCAAAAATCAGTAATCGTCCATGTTTAGGGCCCCCAACCATGCGTGCCAAGTGCGGAATAATAAGGCCCATAAAGCCTACTACACCTACTTTTGCTACTAAGGTAGCGATAGCCACAGAGGATACGATGACCATAGATAATTGCAAGGATTTCACCGATAAGCCCATTTGCTTCGCTTCTTGTTGCCCTAATAAGAGGACGTCAAAATCCTGTTTATACATGTACATATAGAACATCAACAAACCAATGATAATGGCTGTTAATGGTAAGTCTCTCCACTGAATGCCTGCAAAACTACCGAGCAACCAGAACATAGCACTTCGTACTTGTGCTTCGTGCTTCGCTCCATAAATAATCATCATCGTAATGGATGAGAAAATACCTGTCATACCCATACCAATTAAAATTAATTTTACTGGACTTTGGCTACGTCCCACACAGAGTAACACCAACAAGATGGAAATACCTGCTCCCAAAGCCGCAAAGAATGGCACATTATAAGATGCCAAGAATGGTAATCCTCCCATAATGATGGCAAAGACCGCTCCTGTACTAGCACCTGACGAGACACCTAAAACATAAGGATCGGCTAGTGCATTGCGTGTTACTGTTTGCATCAGAACCCCTACTAAAGATAATCCAATCCCTGTCAGTACCGAATACAACAACCGCGGCAAGCGAATATCTTGCACAATGGTGCTCAACATTTTCATCTCATCTGTTGGCACTGGACTGGTAAATGCCTGGTACATATCCCACACCGGTATGAAAGAAGCCCCAAATTGAGGGGCTACTACGAGTGAAATCACCAGTAAGATCAATAATCCTACGATTTTTAATTTCATGTTATACGCCCTTTAACTATACCCAATATACGCTTAGGAGTTTCCCTCACGAAATTCGTGCCTCCTACAGTAAAAAAAGAGCAACCTTTTATGGGCGCTCTTTTGTCTATATATAGTATACTATAATTTTCGATATAGTGTAAAGGTGTTTACTTGATTTTTAACACGTCACAATTCCCATGACATATTACTGTAACATATAATTTCAGTCACATATTATTTCAACAGACCTTTCCCTAACAATATGTGTCGTATCGTCATGATTGGATGTATCCATAACATACGAGGACCACTGTAGCGCATGACTTCTTTAATTCGTTCCCGATAGGTCGGTGCGTAACAATGTGTTTTGCACATGGCGCAAAATGTTTTTTCTTCCATATGCGGGCATCGCTCTACCCTTGCTTCTGCATAATGCATCAATTCTGCACAGCTTTCACAGAGCTCACCGGACTTACGTCGGTGCTGTCCTTTGCAGTAGATTTCTATCATCTTGCGCACCGTTTTTAATTCTTTTAATCGCTTATCTTCGATAGCCTGCTGTTTCTCACGTTCTTTCATCACTAACTCCTCACTATTTAATGCTCAGTAGTTATGAATGTTGTACTCACATTTCCTCTATACTGTAAGGGATATCTATAGTCCCCCCCTAAAATTTATAGTGTAATCGGCAAGAATGTCATGAGCATTGCTATAAATATTGCTGGTAGCAAGTTAGCCACTCGAATCTTGTTGGGCCACAATACATTAATGCCTACACAGAAAATTAAGATGGAGCCCACATAGGATAAATTATCAATCGCCTCTGGAGTCATAATCGGTGCCGCTAAATGAGCTAAGCCCGTTATAATCCCTTGAGTAATCCCTACTGGTAAAAAGGAGAATAAAGCCCCTTTTCCCATGGAAGATGCCATGACCATCACGATAATGCCGTCTAGAATACTTTTAACAACCATCGTACTATAATCGCCAGTCAAACCATCTTGAATAGAACCGATGACCCCCATAGCTCCTACGGTAAATGTCATGGATGCCGTAATAAAAGCATTGGTAAACTGTGGGTCCCGACTGTTACCTGTTTTCAACTTCAACCATTCTCCAATGGCTGTAATACGACGATCAAAATCAATCAATTCCCCTATAATCGCCCCTAGTACCATAGAGATAATCATCATCATAGGTCCTGTTGTATGCAAACTGTCGCTAACAATAACTAGCATATATTGCATAGTGCCACTCATACCTAATAGAAGGATAATGATCCCACACACCATCATGAGCGTTTCTTTTAAATTTTCTTTCATGCGATGTCGAATAAAGAGTCCTAATAAGCTACCACAAATAATCAACACCACATTAAGGATGGTTCCCATACCATGCATTGGTTGTTCCTCATCTTTCTAAAAAATCACTACACTATCATCCCCATCCACTTCGTGCACACGAACTTGCACCGTTTCCAAGTGGGACGTAGGAATATTTTTCCCTACATAGTCAGCTCGTATAGGTAGTTCCCGATGGCCTCGATCCACTAATACAGCTAATTGGATGGCACTCGGTCTACCTGCATCCATAAGGGCATTCAATGCAGATCGAATCGTACGACCTGTAAATAATACATCATCTACAAGAATCACAATTTTACCCGTCGTATCCATCGTAAACGGAGGCCCTTCCTTCGGTTGATTGCTCCGATCATCTCGATACAAGGAGACATCCATTGTTGCCACATCTACTTGAATCCCTTCAATGGCTTCAATTTGAGCTTGTAATCGTTTTGCTATATATACACCACGGCGCTCAATGCCAATAATTAAAGCATTGGATAATCCTTTATTACGCTCTAAAATTTCGTGCCCGATACGACGAATGGCTCGCATCATACCAGCTTCATCAATTAAGATACGTTCTTCCATAGTATCACTCCTTATCGATTATGCTCTTTCGCATACTCAATACATGCCAAAAAATCTTCCGGCAATGGCGCTTCAAAGTGTAAGGCTTCCCCTGTGATAGGATGTTTCACAGATAATGTTTTAGAATGCAAGGCCTGCCCTACAATAGGAAAATCCATTTTACGGAATCCATAGAACGGATCATTCACCACAGGATGTCCAATATACGCTAAATGTACACGAATTTGGTGAGTTCTTCCCGTTTCTAGTTCGCATTCTATTAATGTGTGCTTGCCATATCGTTCTAGTACACGGAAATGGGTCACTGCGTCTTTACTATTTTCAAAGACCACCGCCATTTTCATACGATCTTTAGGGTGGCGACCAATAGGAGCCTTGATAGTCCCTTTTTCTTCTGCAATATTGCCTTGTACTAATGCATAATAGGTTCTTGTAGCACTATGTTCTTTCACTTGCTCTGCTAAGCCCAAATGGGATTCATCATGTTTGGCTGCCATCATCACACCAGATGTATCCTTGTCTAATCGATGCACAATGCCAGGGCGAATTTCTCCATTGATGCCAGATAAATCTTTACAATGGTATAGCAAAGCATTCACCAGTGTCCCTGAATGATTGCCTACCGCTGGATGTACCACCATACCACGAGCTTTATTAATGACAATCATATGCGAATCTTCAAATAGAATATCCAGTGGAATGTTCTCTGGTTCTACTTCTACTTCGTGCACTTCAGGAATAGTAACGCTGATTTCACTATCCTTTGAAAGTTTCAAATTTGATTTTCCTGTTTTGCCATTCACTTGTACATTTCCCTCTTTCACTAAGGATTGCACATAGCTACGTGACTGACCAAGCTCTCTCGTGAGGTACACATCTAATCGTGTACCCTCATCTTGAGCCTCTACTATATATTGTTTTGTTTCCATTATTTACCTCACTGTTTTTGGCTTTCATAGGACCAAAAATATAGAATCAACAAAGGTACACCAATGCAAATACCAATATCCGCAATATTAAAGATAGGCCATACTCGAAAATCAAAGAAATCCACTACACCACCTAAGTACAAACGATCCCAGGCATTGCCCAAGGCACCACCCAAGAGCGTGCCTGTCCCAATTCGTGCATATAACGGTGCCATAGCTAATTTCTTACGACCTACGTACATAGCGCCTAACAAAAGCACCACTACCAACAACAATATCCATCGTTGGTGCATCAACATACCAAAGGCTGCTCCATGGTTCACAATATAGGTCCAATGAAAAACATCAGGTACAACTGGCACAGATTCACCTAACCGAAAGTGGCTACGTACATACCATTTTGCTACTTGATCCAATAGGAAGGTCAAGATACTTATGATATAGATCATCGTTTACGTCCTCCACGGTCAGCCCATTGTTGTAATAAAGCGCCTAAGTCCTGCTCTTTTTCTTGCCCTTTTCCACGATTGTTTCTATCTCGAATAGGATTACCTGAGCCACTTCTTATATCCTTAACATTGTTAGAGTTTCGACCCTGTTGTCTTTCGCCTTTTGGTTGTTGACCATCCTTACGTGGTGTATCTCGACGGGGATTTCCATCGCCATTGCGTCTATGACCTTGACGGTTTGGATCTTTTGGTTTTTCTCGTTTCATGGATAAACCAATGCGGTTCCGTTTTGCATCGACAGAAATAATCTCTACTTCGATAATATCTCCTACTGCTAATACATCAGATGGATGTTCATGATAGGCACAAAACTCGCTTTTATGCAGCAGTCCATTGATTTTCACACCAAAGTCTACAAAGGCACCAAAGTCCACCACATTATGAACTGTTCCTTTTACCACGGTACCGACTTGAATATCTTCCAAACTCATAATTTGTTTCCGAGTCATCGGTGCTGGTAAATCTTCCCGTGGGTCACGACCTGGTTTTTGCAAGGCTTCTACAATATCTCGCACCGTCGGTACACCTGCATCTAGCTGTTTCGCCAACTCTTCCACATTCACCGTTTGCAGTTTCGCTTTGGCCGTTTCCAGTGTCGCTTTATTACGTAAATCGTCTAAGGACATCCCCAACTGTGTTAGCACTCCTTGGGCAATCTCATAAGACTCTGGATGAACTGGCGTCGCATCTAAAGGGTTCTCCCCTTTACCGATGCGCAAGAAACCGGCACATTGTGTAAAGGCGGCAGGACCTAAACGTGCTACTTTCAACAATTGCTTACGACTAGTAAAAGCACCATGTTCCTTGCGGTAAGCAATAATATTATTCGCCACGGTGCTAGAAATACCAGACACATGCTTCAATATCGCTGGAGACGCTGTATTGAGCTCTACCCCTACATGGTTTACCACCGTTTCTACTACTTGATCTAAGGTGGCGCCCAATTGTTTTTGATTCACATCATGTTGGTATTGACCAACACCGATTGATTTTGGATCAATCTTCACAGATTCCGCCAATGGGTCTTGTACACGGCGCGCAATAGATACGGCACCACGGATAGATACATCTAAATCTGGCAATTCTTCAATAGCTAACTTAGAAGCGGAGTATACAGAGGCACCTGCTTCATTAGTAATAATATAATGACAATCTAAGCCTTCTTCAGCAATCATAGCAGATGTAAATTGCTCTGTTTCATAAGAAGCAGTACCATTGCCGATAGAAATCAAAGTAACACCATATTGACGGATTTTCTTAGCCAATTCTTGTTTGGCACGCTCTGCTTGTTTATCACTCATCGTAAGATAGTAAGCCCCATAATCTAGGACATTACCTTCCCTGTCAATGATGGCCATTTTACAACCTGTACGATATCCTGGGTCTAAGCCCATAATAACATGTCCAGATAAAGGTGCTTGGAGCAACAAATTGCGCAAGTTCGTACCAAATACTTTGATGGCCTGCTCTTCTGCTTGCTCTGTCATTGCATTTCGTGTTTCACGCTCTAACGATGGATACAATAGTCGTTTATATCCATCAGCAATAGCCTCAGCAATATACGAATGCTCTACCCTTGCAGTACCTTGCACAGTGTCTACCATATATTGGATAAATGTTTCATCCGGTACCACAAAGCTAACTTTTAAAGCGCCCAAGCTTTCCCCACGGTTCATCGCTAATACACGATGGGATGGGACTTGGCGAATGGGTTCTTTGTATTCTTCATTGTACTGTAAGAATCCTTGGTTTACTTCTTCTTCGCCTACTAGCTCCGTTTTCATATGACCAGTTTCCCACATAGCTTTACGCAAATATTGGCGAATATCTGCTCGTTCACTCGCTTCTTCTGCTACAATATCCATCGCCCCTTGTAAGGCATCTTCCACAGTAGGCACTTCTTCATTAAGGTACTCTGCTCCCATTTGGCGTAACTCTTCTTCTGTAGCCGTTGTGAACAATGCCTGTGCCAACGGTTCCAAACCACGGTCTCTGGCCATGGACGCACGAGTACGTTTTTTCGGACGGAATGGCAAATACAAGTCTTCTAATTCTTGCAATTTCATCGCTTTCGTAATCGCTGCGGATAGTTCGTCCGTCAATTTGCCTTGTTCTTCAATAGACTTAGTGACTTCTTCTTTTCTTTGTAACAAGTTGCGCAAATATTTCATCCGCTCTTCGATGTCACGCAATTGCTCATCTTTTAACTCACCAGTCACTTCTTTTCGATACCGTGCAATAAATGGTACTGTATTACCCTCATCTAATAAAGTAATGGCTGCTTCTACTTGATGTGGCTTTACCCCTAACTCTTGGGCTATCACTACATGTATTTCCATTCTATTTCCACCTTTCATAGGTTACAAAATCATAAGACAACTCATCTTGCCCTGCGCCGGGTATACGCTCTATCTCCATCCATTCTGGCTTGGTATGCTCAGTAAATGTCACATCCCCTGTGAAAGCTCGGTGTAACTCCGTCACATACAAACGATCTGCATAAGGTGCCATGCTTGCATACACCTGCGCACCGCCAATGCAATACGCTAACTCTATGTCTTGTGCCGCTTGTGCTGCTTCCTCTGGACTATGGAATACTTTCACTCCTTCATAGGGTGGTATGTAATCCAATTGTGATGTAATGACCCAATGTTCACGATTAGGTAACAAAAACGGCAAAGACTCCAATGTCTTCCGTCCCATGATGATGACATGCCCAGTAGTGCGCTGTTTAAAATATGCTAAATCTTCTGGAATGTGCCAAATCAGTTGATTATCCTTGCCTATAACGCCATTCTCAGCCACTGCTACAATCATTGCTAACATAGATAACTCCTTATACAGCTACTGTCATAGATAGTTTCCCTAAATGCTCATAGCCTTCTAGAGTTATATCTTCTGGCGTAAAATCATAGAAATTTTTGATCTCTGGGTTTAATCGTAACACCGGAGCCTCTAAGGCTTCATGTTTACGTTCTAATTGAGTACGTAAAGCTTCTACATGGTTCTCATAAATATGAGCATTATTGATGACATGCGTGAATTGTCCTGCCTGCAATCCAGATACTTGGGCAATCATATGAACCAACGCTGCATACTGTGCTGTATTAAAAGGCACTCCTAATCCCATATCCCCACTGCGCTGGATAAGCATACAATTTAAACGACCATCGGTGACATCCCATAATGTTTCATAGGCACATGGTTGCAACGCCATATCTGGCAAGTCCTCAATATTCCACAAGGTCACAATCATACGACGGCTTTGAGGGTCCTTTTGTAGCATATCCAATAAATTATCTAACTGTTTATATTTGGCAATTTGGTATCCATAAGCCTTACCAATCGTACCATCTTCACGCATCCATTCATCCCAAACTTTTACATTCATGGCCTGCAACTGACGTACATCATTAGATTGCAATTGCCAAATCCAAAGCAATTCTTTAATGGCCGTTTTGAAAGCCACAAATTTCGTGGTTAAAATAGGAAATTCTTCTGCTAAATTGAATTGCATCACTTGATGCGGTAATTTATAGGTCGCAATGCCTGTACGATTGTTGGCATAATACCCATGATCTAATATATTCTCTATAATCTGTAAATATTGCGTATCTGCTAAACTCATCTATGCCTCCTTGTATACGAAACTATGCTAAACTGTATCAGCATATAGTATGTATATCTGTATGTATATCTGTATTTGTATCAATATCTGTGTCTAAATGTATTTGTATATCTACATTTAGATATCAAGTTGTCCCTCTATCGCTATATGTTACCCTTAAACCCGGCTATGACCTTCAAAAATTCATTGCCATATTTGCGCAGCTTCATATCTCCTACGCCTTTCACATTCGCCATATCTCCTAAGGTCAATGGTTCTTTTGCTACCATGTCCAATAAAGTAGCGTCTGAAAAAATCATGAACGGTTTTACCCCTTCTGTTTTTGAAAGTTCCAAACGATGCACACGCAGAGCCTCAAATAAGGAGTTATTCTTAGTGGCTTTTGCTAGCCCTGAAGCATTTGATTTAGAACGGCCCTGCATAGGACGATGTTCCCCTACCTCAATAGGCACATCTTTCACAGTGACCCGTCCCGCTAATACTTCATGACCTTGTTCCGTAACGGATAAAATAGGATATTGTCCTCCCGAAGACGTCACATACCCCATCGCCATTAAGCGCTTAATAAAGCCTTTTACATCTTTATCTGCCCAACGATTTAATTTACCAAATACGGATAATCGGTGTAAGCGAAACTTCTCAATACGCTCCGTCCGATTCCCACATAGGATATCCGCAATCATAGTCACACCATATCGTTCTTCTGTATTCCAAATCGTCTGCAATACGGCGCTCGCATCGGCTGTTACATCCACCGCCACTCGTGGTTCATCACAAGTACTGCAATGATGACATTGATCCCAAGGCACTTGTTCACCAAAATAAGACAACATGAATTTACGTAGGCACATAGGTGTATGACAATAATCGATCATGGCTTGTAGCATATTCCGCTCAATCCGTTGTCGTTCTGGTGGCAAGTCACTTTGACTTAGAATATATTGATGTACTGCCACATCTTGCCCATTGTAGAGCAAAATACAATCTGCCGGTGCTCCATCTCGTCCAGCACGGCCTGCCTCTTGGTAATAACTTTCCATATTTCGTGGCATTTGGTAATGGATTACATAGCGCACATTACTTTTATCGATGCCCATTCCAAATGCATTGGTAGCTACCATAACTTGTACTTCATCAAAGGCGTAACGATTCTGTTGGTACTTACGCTCTTCATCAGATAAACCACCATGGTAATAACCTACTTTCACGCCGTACCGTAAAAGCTCACGATATACTTTTTCCACATTCGCCCTAGTAGCGCAATAAATAATCCCCACATCATTTGGGTTGTGTAGCACATAATCCCGTACATATTCCATACGCTTACTTTCGTGGATCACAGAAAACGCTAAATTAGGACGATCAAATCCCGTAATATGCACACGGGCATTCTCCAATCCTAAGAGTTGTTTCATATCACGTTCTACTTCTTCCGTAGCACTGGCTGTGAAAGCCCCTACCACAGGTCTATGGGGCAAGCTCTTAATAAAGGGTCCTATAGCCGTGAAAGAAGGCCTAAAATCATGCCCCCATTGTGACACACAATGGGCTTCATCAATAATCACTTGGCTAATTGGCAGTCCTCTTAAAAACTCACAAAACCCTTCGGACTCTAATTTTTCTGGTGCCAAGTATAATAGTTTAATGCGCCCTTCCCGTAAATAGTACAAAATTTTATTCTGCTCTTCTCGACTGAGGGTGCTATTCATATACGCCGCTGGCATACCTTGCTCTTTCAAGGTATCCACTTGATCTTGCATCAAGGAAATCAACGGAGAAAATACAATGGTAATGCCCGCCTTTAGCATAGCAGGAATTTGAAAGCAAATCGATTTACCTGCCCCAGTAGGCATAATCCCTAGCACATCTTGGTTCTCTAACAAAGCTGCAACAGGTACCTCTTGAGCGGGGCGAAAACTGGAATATCCATAAAAATGTTGCAATGCTCGTAGGGCTCTAGCATCCATATGTCTTTCCTCCTTTCTAACTGTACATTTATCGAATCGTATCTATATATTATACCATTTTTATAGGCCAGTATAAACCGTTTGCACTAGAACTACACTATCCTTTCCATAATCTACACATCTTCTACAAAAAAATGTTGGCACTACCCCAAAGGAGTAGCCCCAACATTTCGTTTACTATGTGTATGTAATTATAAAATATGCATTTGTTCTGATGCATCGAACTCCGCTTGGATTTCTTTACTTGGCTCATGATCCAACAAGCTTACTACAAAGATAGCAATGGCAGATAAGACGAAACCTGGTACGATTTCATACAAGCCGAACCAACCGAATTGTTTCCACACAAGAACGGTAATACCACCTACCAAGATACCAGCGATACAACCTTTCAGAGTCATACGTTTCCAAGTCAACGAGATCAAGATAGCTGGACCAAAGGCAGCGCCAAATCCTGCCCATGCATAGGCCACCATCGTCAAGATATAGCTTTGTGGATTGACTGCCATCACGATGGCAATAGCAGATACGATCAATACCGTAGCACGGCTAACCATAACTAGTTCACGGTCTCCTGCATCACGGGCAAACACATTGCGGTACAAATCTTGCGACACAGAAGATGCAGTTACTAACAATTGTGCAGAGGCTGTACTCATGATGGCTGCCAATACAGCGGACCAAATCAAACCTGCCACAAATGGGTTAAATAAATGCTCGCTCATCACAAGGAATACTGTTTCTGCATCAGCATCTACTAGAGGTGTTGTTAAATATACTTTACCAACAAGACCTACTGCCACTGCCGCCAACAAGGAAATAACCACCCAAATCATGGCAATATTCGTAGCTTTTTTTAATTCTTTCGCATCGGAAATCGCCATGAAACGCACTAAGATGTGAGGTTGACCAAAGTAACCAAGCCCCCATCCTAGGCTAGAAATGATACCTACCACCAAGGTGAACGTATCTTGTTCCGGACCCCAAATGGACAAGCCTGCTGGGAACTCCGTAGCAATTAATTGAGATGTTTCTACAGGGCCACCTAAATACATAGCTGCCGTCACAGGTACCAATAAGATGGCGAAGAACATCATCATACCTTGAATACAGTCTGTCCAACTTACGGCTAGGAAACCACCTAGAAACGTGTAGAAAATAACTACCCCTGCTGTAATAAAGAGGGATGTCATGTAATCTAGTCCAAAGATAGTATTAAATAATTTACCACCTGCCACAAATCCGGAGGACGTGTAAATTAAAAAGAAAATAACGATGAAGATAGCAGACACCACCGGCACAATTCTTGATGTATCATGAAAACGGTTTTTCAAATAATCCGGTATAGTCAAACTATTATTCGCTACCTCTGTATAATTACGCAATCGTTTCGATACGAATACCCAGTTCAGCCACGTTCCCAAAGCTAAACCAATGGCAATCCATAACGCCGATATCCCTGTTGAGTAGGCAAATCCAGGTAAACCCATCAACATCCATCCACTCATGTCTGATGCTTCCGCACTCATGGACGTGATCCAGGGGCCTAGCTGGCGACCTCCTAAAATATAGTCGTCTAAGCTATTAGACTTGCGGTAATAATATACCCCGATGTACATCATGAGGCCTAAATACAATGCAAATGCCCCAATCACTTCAAAATTGTTGTACACCCTACTCCTCCTTTCCTAATCCTTTCACCTTTACTTAAAATTCTATAGAATGCATTCAGCATTAATCTTTTCTATTATATCATAGATTATATATATCGTCTTTCATGGATTTTATACAAAAAAATAAACACCTTGTATAAAACAAGGTGAGTGCTATCATTGATCTATGTAAGTAGACAATGAAAATACCTAACGCATGAGGACTACCACTCCTCAACACGTTAGGTATCATCAAGCTTTATTAACTCCTAGATGAGCCTAACGCCGAACGCACGTTGATGGCTCTCCTTTTCTTAACTATATTATATCACAAACTGTTACCTAGTCAATTTATATTTCATGTATTATTTTATGTTGCATATTGCAATACAACGGTTTATAATTTAATTAATATAGTACACAGAAAGGAGCCCAACATGAAATCTGCTAGTGTTAATGTCAGAATTAATGAAAATATAAAACAACATGCTGAATCTATTTTAGAAGACCTTGGGATAAGTCGCGCTGTCGCTATTGATTTATTTTATCGACAAATTATCCTACATAAAGGACTACCTTTTGATCTAAAGTTAAATACACCACCCCTTAGTACATCTGATTTTACCCCTTCAGAGTTAGAAAATATTTTATCTCGTGGAGTCGAAGAATCAAATAACGGTAATGGACGTTCTGCTAAAGAATTTTTCGCTACTTTATTGGGAGAATAATTATGGAAACCTATGATATACGACTTTCATCATTTGCGGAATACAATTTATTAAATATCTATTGCTATATAGCTGAATCTTTCTCCGTAGAAACAGCTAAGTACACTTCGCATAAAATACATAAAGCTATAGAGAGTTTATCATATCTACCGCATCGATATCGTATTCTAAATGTATCTAAGTCCACTAAAAATGTATATCATATTTATTCTTTCGAGAAATATGATATTTATTATAGTATCAACGAAATACATCATACGATTACTATTCTTGCCGTATTAAACCAACGTCAGGCTCCTAATTATAGTTTATTCTTGCAGGAACTTCCCGCAGTATACGGAAAGTACATATAGGTTTTATACAAAAAGGACCCCGCAGGGTCCTTTTTCATTTTCACATATTCTTATCGCTTGATGTTATAAAACACATCGCTACCACGGTATTGAGCCGTTTCTGCCAACATGTCTTCAATACGAAGTAATTGGTTGTATTTTGCTACGCGTTCGGAACGAGCTGGAGCACCAGTTTTGATTTGTCCAGCGTTTACTGCTACAGCGATATCAGCAATTGTGGAATCTTCTGTTTCACCAGAACGATGAGAGATAACAGCTGTATAGCCTGCACGTTTTGCCATTTCAATAGCATCAAATGTTTCTGTCAACGTACCGATTTGGTTCACTTTGATCAAGATTGCATTTGCTGTATCTTCTTTGATACCACGAGACAAGCGTTCTGTATTCGTTACGAATAAATCGTCACCTACTAATTGAACAGTTTTGCCAAGACGATCTGTCAATAGTTTCCAGCCTTCCCAATCTTCTTCTGCCAAGCCATCTTCGATAGAGTAAATTGGATATTTTTCGCAAAGTTCTGCGTAGTATTCTACCATTTCAGCAGCTGTTTTTACTTTGCCTTCACCAGCTAAGTGATACTTGCCATCTTTGTAGAACTCAGAAGATGCTGCATCAATAGCAAATACAATATCTTTACCCACTACAAGACCTGCTTTTTCGATAGCTTCTGTAATCACTTGTAATGCTTCTTCATTGGAACCTAAGTTCGGAGCAAAGCCCCCTTCATCACCTACACCTGTGGCCAAGCCTTTTGCTTTCAATACACCTTTCAATGTATGGTATACTTCTGCACAATAACGCAATGCTTCCATAAAGCTAGATGCACCAATTGGCATAATCATGAACTCTTGGATATCCACGTTATTATCTGCATGAGCCCCACCATTTAAAATATTCATCATTGGTACTGGCAATTCTTTTGCATTCGTGCCACCAAGGTATTGGAACAATGGTAAATCATAAGATTCAGCCGCTGCACGAGCTACTGCCATGGATACACCTAAGATCGCATTAGCACCTAATTTTGCTTTGTTAGGAGTGCCATCTAGCTCAATCATCACCCCATCAATAGCCACTTGCTCAGATGCATCAAACCCTAAAATAGCAGGTCCAATGATGTCATTTACGTTTGCTACCGCTTGTAATACACCTTTGCCTAAGTAACGAGAAGACTCGCTATCGCGCAATTCCACCGCTTCAAATTGACCAGTAGACGCTCCAGATGGAACCGCTGCACGACCAATCGTACCATCTTCTAAATATACTTCTACTTCTACTGTTGGATTGCCACGGGAATCCATAATCTCTCTTGCGTATACATCAGTAATTACTGCCATTGTTACTTCTCCTTATTGTACTAACAAACTTTCACCACTCATAGCTTCAGGCTGCTCAATACCGCCTAAAGCCAGCATAGTTGGTGCTAAATCACATAGCCGACCTGGTCGCAAGGTGACACCCTCTGGGGCTCCCACTAAAATGAGTGGTACCGGATTCGTCGTATGCGCCGTGTGCGGAATTTCTGTGGTATGGTCCACCATGACCTCAGAATTTCCATGGTCCGCTGTAATTAATAACTGACCATTCCTATCTTGAATGGCTTTCACAATCTCTGAAAGCCCCGCATCTACGGCTAAAATAGCTCGTTTTGCTGCTTCAAAATCACCCGTATGGCCTACCATATCTGGGTTCGCATAGTTCAAAATAATCATATCATACTCGCCACTGCGAATGGCGGCAACTACCTTTTCTGTTACCTCTGGAGCACTCATCTCTGGTTGCAAATCATAGGTAGCCACCTTAGGAGATGGCACTAAGATTCTATCTTCTCCGGAGAATACATCTTCTTTGCCACCATTGAAGAAATACGTCACATGAGCATATTTCTCTGTTTCTGCAATGCGCAGTTGACGATAACCACCCTTGGATAACACTTCTCCTAAGGTATCTGTTAGCAGTTCTTTATCATACACCACAGGCACTGGTAAGTCCGCTTCGTAACGAGTCATACTCGCCACATAGGAACCTTGCAATACATGTTTTCGTTCAAATCCAGTGAAATCAGGATCTACCACAGCACGCACTAATTGACGAGCCCGATCAGGACGGAAGTTAAAGAATAAGATCGCATCTCCATCCTGCATACCTGTATACCCTTCCACCACAGATGGAATGACAAATTCATCTGTCGTTTCATCAGCATAACTGTGTTCTACCACTTCATGAGCACAACCTACTTCTGTGCCACTACCACATACCATGGCATTATACGCCAGTTGCACTCGTTCCCATCGTTGATCACGGTCCATACCATAATAACGACCACCTATTGTCGCAATCGACCCTAGACCCAACTCGTTGCAGTAGTGAGCAATCTCGTCAATATAGGCCAACGCACTTTGTGGTGGTACATCACGACCATCTAAGAAGGCGTGGATATAGACTTTTCCTACACCAGCCTCTTTAGCGCCACGAAGTAATGCCTTCAAGTGATCAATATGCGAGTGGACACCGCCATCCGATAACAAACCTACTAGATGCAAGGCTTGTTTAGCCCCTTCTTCATAGGCTTTCACCAAGGTAGGCCGAGTAAATAAGGTTCCTTCCTCTGCCTCTTTCGTGATGCGCGTCAATTCTTGGTACACAATACGTCCGGCACCAATATTCAAATGGCCCACTTCAGAGTTTCCCATCTGTCCATCTGGCAAGCCTACGGCCATACCAGATGCATCCAATAGAGTGTGAGGGCACTTATCCCATAATTCTAAAAATGTTCGGGGGTTCGCTTGTACCACCGCATTGGTTGGGTCTTGACCATCCCCAATACCGAATCCATCAAGGATTGTTAGCATCACTGGTCCTTTTAATTTTGCCATACGCTACCTCAAAACTATGTTAACAGGCATTAATAATTCCCGTAAAAGTCTCTGCTTCCAAGGAAGCACCGCCCACCAAAGCACCATCCACGTGGGCTTGGGCTAAAATATCTTTCGCATTCTCCGGTTTTACACTGCCACCGTATAGAATGCGCACTTGTTCTGCAATGTCAGGTGTGTACATAGCGGCGATTTTCTCACGAATACTTTGGCATACTTCCCCAGCTTGTTCCGCTGTGGCTGTACGACCTGTGCCAATGGCCCAAATCGGTTCGTAAGCAATCACCACTTCTGTCATTTCTTCTGCAGGCACTCCATGCAATCCCATTTCTAATTGGGAATGAATGAACGCCACCGTTTCCCCACTTTCACGTTGGTTTAAACTTTCACCTACGCAAAGGATAGGGCTCATGCCATGTTGTAAAACAATGCGTACGCGCTTATTCACACAACGATCTGCTTCTTTAAAGATAGAGCGTCGTTCAGAGTGCCCCACAATTACGTAGGACACGCCTAAGTCCGTCAACATCGAAGGAGATACTTCCCCTGTATAGGCACCAGATTCTTCATGGAACACGTTTTGCGCCCCTACACGAACCTTGGTGTCTTCCGCTAAATCAGCTACAGTGCTAATGGCTGTAAACGGAGGGCATACCACCACTTCACAGCTAGCATCCGCCACTAATGTTTTCAATTGTTCTACGAATACTGTGGCTTCCGTATTCGTCATATGCATTTTCCAGTTCCCAGCAATGATCGGTTGTCGCATGATAACCTCCTATGCCTCTTGTAAGGCTGCAATACCTGGTAATACTTTGCCTTCTAAGTACTCTAAGGAGGCGCCGCCACCAGTGGAAATATGAGAAATTTTGTGACTTAATCCACTTTTTTCAATAGCCGCTACAGAATCGCCGCCGCCTACAATTGTAGTTGCATTCGCCTCTGCCACCGCTTTCGCTACCGCATTGGTACCACCTGCGAATACTTCCATTTCAAATACGCCCATAGGACCATTCCAAACGATCATTTTCATCGGTGCCAAAGCCTCTGCGAATAGCTCACGGCTCTTTGGACCAATGTCTAAGGCCATCCAGCCCTCTTCGGTAGCTGTTGCATCTACTACTTTATGATTCGCCGTTTCACTGAAAGCATCGGCTACAACGAAATCTACTGGTAATAATAGGTTAGTGTTGGTTTCTTTCGCACGAGCGATTAATTCACGAGCTAGTTCAAATTTGTCAGCTTCCACTAAGGAAGTTCCCACATTATGACCTTGGGCTGCTACAAAAGTATTTGCCATACCACCGCCAATGATCAACACTTCTACTTTAGGTAATAAGTTAGAAATGACTTCAATTTTGTCGCTTACTTTGGCGCCACCGATGATGGCTGCAAATGGGTGTTCTGGATGCTCTACCGCACCTCCGACATAGCGAATTTCCTTTTCTAATAGGAAACCGGCGCCCATTGGCAAGTATTTCGTAATCCCTTCCACAGAGGCATGGGCACGATGAGATACGCCGAAGGCATCATTCACGCCTACTTCTGCTAAATCCGCTAAGGCTTTGGCAAAAGTAGGATCATTTTTTTCTTCTTCTTTGTAGAAACGAAGATTTTCTAATACCACCACATCACCGGACTTCATTTCACTTACGGCTTGTGCAGGGATGTCACCAATGCAATCTTCTACAAAACGAACTGGTTGTTCTAATAATTCACTCAATCGTTTGGCACAAGGAGCTAAGGTAAACTCTGGTTTACGCTCTCCTTTAGGGCGACCTAAATGAGAGGCAATCACTACCTTCGCACCTTGGTCAATCAAATGACGCAAGGTAGGTAAGGTCGCACGAATCCGTGTATCGTCAGTGATAACGCCATCTTTCAAAGGTACATTAAAATCAACTCGTACAAATACAGTTTTATTTGCTACATTCATATTTGCTAGTGAAAGTTTCATACTGTCTCCTATGTATATAATAAACATGCCAAAAAGGGACTACTCTCGTAGTCCCTCGCAGATTATAAGCCTCGTTTGCTCATGTACACAGCTAAGTCAACAATACGAGAGGAATAGCCCCACTCATTGTCATACCAAGCTACTACTTTTGCCATATTGCCTTCCATCACCATTGTTAAGTCTGCATCTACGATAGAACTACGAGCATCACCATTGAAGTCTTTGGATACTAATGGCAAATCAGATACTCCAAGAATACCTTTTAACTCACCTTCAGCTGCTTTGCGGAATGCCGCATTGATGCTTTCTTTAGTTGCTTCTTTTTCAAGTTCTACTACTAAGTCTGTTACAGACACATTTGGAGTAGGCACACGAAGAGCAAAGCCATTTAATTTACCTTTTAATTCAGGTAATACTAATGCCACTGCTTTTGCTGCACCTGTTGTAGTAGGAATAATAGACATCGCTGCTGCACGAGCACGACGTAAGTCTTTATGTGGTGCATCCAATACACGTTGGTCATTTGTATAAGAGTGCACTGTTGTCATCATACCACGTTTGATACCAAATTCTTGATGCAATACTTTTGCAAACGGAGCTAAACAGTTTGTAGTACAACTTGCATTAGATACTACATGATGTGTAGCTGGATCATATTCACTTTCATTGACACCCATAACGATTGTTTTATCTTCATCTTTACCTGGTGCGGAAATGATTACTTTTTTAACAGTTCCCCCTAAATGAGCCGCTGCTTTTTCACGAGAACGGAACACCCCTGTACATTCGATAACCACTTCAACCCCTTCGGAGGACCAGTCTAATTTTGCTGGATCACGGTCACAGAATACACGTGTTTTTTTGCCGTCTACTACTAAATATTCGCCTTCTACAGACACGTCACAGCTTAAGTTGCCATGAATTGAGTCATGTTTAAACAGTAAAGCGGAACCTTCAATATCACCAGTATCATTAATGGCTACTACTTCCACATCTGGGTTGTTAAGAGCCGCGCGCATGACGCATTTACCAATACGACCAAAGCCATTAATACCAATCTTCACTGCCATAATCAATTCCTCCTAATAATTCTTGTATTATATAAGTTATTATACCTCTATTTTACAAGAATAGAGGGGTTGGTGCAAGTTTTTTGTACCTGTAAGTAGACGACAAAAAACCGAAGCAATACAGAGTATCGCTCCGGTAAAATTATATAATTTATTATCTTGTAGTATTTATATTACACAATCCAGTGATTCAGTTAATATTCAGCATAAATCAATAAATCACCTTGTTACTGACTCAGATAAGATTGACATTCCTCAACAGTAAATGTACAATTAAAATACAAATTGGGCTATGAATCCCAAAACTGACTTCATATTATCCTTTGGGATAAAAAGAAAAGCGTTCCTTATTGGAGCGCTTTTTTGTTGTTATACAACGATATATTTATTGTAACAAAGGTTGATCTTCTTTTTCTATTTTTCCACAAACATTTTTTACCATCTTATATACCATTACTTTTTGCGAATCTTTTCAATATTTCCTCATCACTTTTATGATCTTCTGGATTTCTAGAAAAGCAAAAACTTATCGATTCATCATCTTTAAATTTCTCATACAGCGACGCTCGAAGAAGCCTTATTTTATCTGAATTATAATTACTTCTTTTCTTTCCAACTGCATTTCTTTTAACATTTTTACAGTATATTTTTTCTGGATCCTCTGCATCATTTAAGCTTAATGCTTTTATCATAGCATCTATTTCTAACTTAGATATTACTTCTCGTACATTGATAGGGAC